>DATAHD010000570.1:0-11733 GCA_036263395.1 Rhizomicrobium sp.
GCGGCAGTGGTCGGTGCGGTGAAGCAGACGGCCGATGCGCTGACCGATCTGAAAGCGACCGAAGAGAAGGCCA
This sequence comes from Rhizomicrobium sp., assembly GCA_036263395.1. Taxonomy (GTDB): domain Bacteria; phylum Pseudomonadota; class Alphaproteobacteria; order Micropepsales; family Micropepsaceae; genus Rhizomicrobium. The sequence goes on from DATAHD010000570.1 coordinate 74, forward strand.
AGCAGCAGCGCATCGCGCTCAATTCCGCCGAACACGGATTCAACGACGCGACCGTGCGCTATCGCAGCGGGCTGGCGCCGCAGACCAATGTGCTCGACCTCGAAGCCATCGTGATCCAGGCCAAGCGCCAGACCGCGACCTTGAACTCCGACACCGCGTCGGCACGCGTGGCTGTGCTGATGGCGCTGGGTGGCGGGTTCGATGCCGCGAAGATTTCCACGCCTAATACGAATTTGGCCAATACCAGTCAGGACAATCGTCATGAGTGATACCGCTGCAAGCAACGGCAATGGCGCGGCCCAGAACCGCCGCCAGCGTCTGCTCATCATCCTTGGTGTCGTGGTGCTCGTGTGCGCCATCGCCTATGCGCTCTATTACTTCCTCTATGCGAGTCACTTCGAGGATACCGACGACGCCTATGTCGGCGGCGACGTGGTGTCGATCACCAGCCGCGAGAACGGTACCGTGCTGGCGCTCTATGGCGACAACACACAGAGCGTGCGGCGCGGCCAGACGCTGATCGAACTCGACCCCATCAAGGCGAAGGTCGCGATGCAGGCGGCGGAAGCCGATCTGGCCCGCACCGTGCGCGGCGTGCGCACCAGCTTCAGCCGCGTGCCGGAGCTGCGCGCCCAGCTGGCAGCGGCGCGGGTGAATCTCGCTGCCGCGCAAAGCGACTATAGCCGCCGCCAATCGGCGGGCAGCGCGGTGTCGGGTGAAGAGCTCTCCCACGCGCAGACCGCGGTTGCCGCGGCACAGGCCGCAGTACGCGTGGCGCAGAGCAGCCTCGATCAGGGGCTGGCGACTGTCGAGCACACCGTCGCCGCGACCAACCCGGATGTGCTGGCCTCCATCGCCCGGCTGCGCCAGGCAGCGATCACGCTTGCGCACATGAAACTCTATGCGCCGGTCAACGGCGTCATCGCGCAGCGCACGGTGCAGATCGGGCAACAGATCGCGCCGGGCACGCCGCTGATGGCCGTCGTGCCGCTCGACACCGTGTGGATCGACGCCAACTTCAAGGAAGGCCAGCTGGAAGACATGCGCATCGGCCAGCCGGTGACGGTGAAGACCGACATCTATGGCGGCAGCGTGATCTATCACGGCAAGATCGCAGGCCTTGGCGCGGGCAGCGGCAGTGCGTTCGCGCTGCTGCCACCGCAGAATGCGTCCGGCAACTGGATCAAGATCGTGCAGCGCGTCCCTGTGCGCATCGCGCTCGATCCGCGGGAACTGCGCGATCATCCGCTGCGCCTTGGCCTTTCGGTCAGCGTCAGCGTCGATATCAGCAACACGTCCGGTCCGATGATGACGACGCCCAGCATGGCGCGCGCGGTGCGCGGCGATGCCGGTGACGATGGCGGACCGGAGGTCGATCGCACGATCCAGCGCATCCTCACGCAGAACGGCGCCTGATATGAGCGCGGCAGGCGCACCGGCACAGCAGAAGCCGCTCGTCGGCGGACAGCTTGCGATCACCTCCATCGCGCTGGCGCTCGGCACCTTCATGCAGGTGCTGGACACCACGATCGCGAACGTGTCGCTGCCGACTATCGCCGGCAACCTCGGCGCCTCCACCGATCAGGGTACCTGGGTCATCACCTCCTTCGCCGTGGCGAACGGCGTGGCGGTGCCGCTGACCGGGTGGCTGATGGGCCGCTATGGCGTGGTGCGGACGTTTGTGTTCGCGGTGCTGGCGTTCACACTTGCCTCGTTCCTCTGCGGCATCGCGTGGAGCCTGAACTCGCTGATCGCGTTCCGCATTCTGCAGGGTGCGGTGTCTGGGCCGATGATTCCGGGCTCGCAGGCGCTGCTGATCTCCATCTTTCCCGCGAACAAGCGCGCGACAGCGCTCGGCATCTGGTCGATCACCACGCTGGTGGCGCCGATTCTGGGGCCGATCATGGGCGGCTATATCTCCGACAACATCCACTGGAGCTGGATCTTCCTGATCAACGTGCCGGTCGGTGTGGTGGCGGCGTTTCTGTGCTGGACCAATCTTTCCGACCGCGAGACGCCGACACGCAAGCTGCCGATCGACACTGTTGGTCTGAGTCTCCTAGTCGTGTGGGTCGGTGCGTTGCAGATCATGCTCGACACCGGCAAGGACGCCGACTGGTTCGCCTCCACTGCCATCGTAGTGGAAGCCTGCATCGCAGTCGTTGCCTTCATCGCCTGGGTGATCTGGGAGATGACCGACGAACATCCGGTGGTCGACCTGTCGCTGTTCAAGAAGCGCAACTTCGCGCTCGGCACCATCGCCTTCTGTCTCGGCTATGCGGTGTTCTTCGCCAACGTGCTGCTGCTGCCGCTGTGGCTGCAGACCAACATCGGCTACACCGCGACATGGGCCGGGCTGGTCGCGGCGCCGAGCGGTCTGGTCGCCGTGTTCCTGACGCCGATCAGCGCCCGCTTCATGTCGCGCATCGATGCCCGCTGGATGGCGACGATCGCGTTCGGCTCGTTCGCGGTCTCGTACTTCATGCGCGCCGGCTACACCAACGACACCAGCTTCTGGCAGTTCGTCTGGCCATTGATGGTGCAGGGCATCGCGATGAGCACGTTCTTCGTGTCGATGCTGACCATCTCGCTCGACGGCATCGAGCCGCATCGCATCCCGTCGGCGTCCGGCATCTCCAACTTCACCCGCATCACCGCGGGCGGGTTTGCCGCCTCGATCACCACCACGATGTGGGACCGGCGCGAGGCGCTGCACCAGAGCCGCCTGGCTGACACGGCAACGTCATACAACCCGCCCCTGCAGGCAGCGATGGACCATCTGCACGCCATCGGGCTGACCGATCCGCAGGCTTACGCCGTTCTCGCCCGCAGCATGGCGAGCCAGGCCTACATGCTGGCGTCGGACGATCTTTTCTGGATTTCCGGCTGGCTGAGCGTGGCCATGATCATCCCGGTCTGGCTGGCCCGGCGTTCCATCAGCGGTGGCGGCGCCCCCGTTGCGGCAGACTGACCCTCTGCCCTTGCGGAAGGTGTAGCGGCCCTCCCCTCCTTGCCGGTACGCTGTGGCCACACAAGCAATTGGAGGAGAGGAAACATGGCTATCGATTTTGAAATTCCAGACGACGCGAAGGCCGTCCGCGAGAAGGTGCGCAAGTGGGTGCACGACGAATGCATCCCGGCGCAGCAGAAGCTGATCGCCGGCGGCGATTACAAGACGATCCTGGGCGAGTTGCGCACCAAGGCGCGGGCGCAGGGTCTGTGGTGCCCGTTCATTCCAAAGGAATATGGCGGCATGGGCCTCGGCCCGCTGGCCAACGCGCTGGTGCAGATGGAGCTGGGCGAGAGCTATCTCGGCGCGCTGTCCATGAACACGCAGGGCCCCGACGACGCCACGATGATGACGTTGCTGGAGCACGGCACAGACTATCAGAAAGAGAAGTTCCTGAAGCCGCTGCTGAACGGCGAGAAGCGCATCTGCTACTCGATGACCGAGAAGGCCGCGGGCGCCGATGCCACCGGCATGCAGACCAAGGCCGAGAAGAAGGGCAACTCCACCTACGTCCTCAACGGCGAGAAGTGGTTCTCCTCCGCGGCGAGCGTGGCCGACATCGCGCTGGTGATGGCGAAGACCAATCCGGACGCGCCGCGCCATCAGCAGTTCTCGACCTTCATCGTCGAGCTGCCGAACCCCGGCTACAACATCAAGCGCGACATCAAGACGATGGCCGCGGAAGGCCCGCTATCCCACATCTTGGGCGGCGGTCACTCCGAAGTTGAGATCAAGAACCTGGAAGTGCCGGCGGAGAATCTGCTGGGCGGCGAAGGCAACGGTTTCAACATGGGCCAGCACCGTCTCGCCTATGGCCGTCTGCGTCACGGCATGCACAACGTGGCGATGGCGCAGCGCGCCCTCGACCTCGCAACCGCGCATGTCACCAAGCGCTCGACGTTCGGCAAGCTGCTCAGCGAGCGTCAGGGCGTGCAGTTCATGCTCGCCGAATGCGCCTCGCAGATCTACATCGCGCGCCTGATGCTGATGCACATCGCCTACAAGGCGGAGCACAAGATGGATCTGCGCAACGAGAACGGCATCGCCAAGGTCTATCTCGCCAACATGGTGCACAAGGTCGTGGACACCGCGATCCAGCTGCACGGCGCACTCGGCTACTCGATGGATACGCCGCTGGCCGCCTGGTACACGCACATCCGCTCGCAGCGCCTGGTCGACGGGCCGGATGAGGTGCACAAGTGGACGACGGGCCGCAACGTCATCAAGGCGTTCAAGGAAAAAGGCACCACCGCCTCGGCCTGCGGCGGCGATCTGCTCTGATCGCTGACGGCTGAAACGACAAAGGCGCCGTCCTCGCGGGCGGCGCCTTTTTTGTTGCGCGCCGCAGCTAGCGCTTCAGATCGCACACCGTCGCGAAGAACGTCGTCGGTTTCGACGCGAGACCGATCGCGTGATTCTCCAGATACTTCGCGTAGGAGCCTTTGAACGTGCCCGAGTGGAAGGTGATCATCTGGGTCGATGGCACGTAGCTGAACGTGCCGGCATTTCCTTTGTTGTCGGTGTAGGCCGATGCCGATTTCACGATGATGTCGCTGAAGGTGTACTGGATCGGATTGCCAGCGTAGCAGGTGTAGCGGCCCGGAATGACGCGCGCGACCTGCGCCGGATCGACCAGCGGTTTGCCCGCTGCGTGCAGCATCCAGTAGATGAAGTAGTGATTTTTGTCGCCGTTATCGAGATCGACATGACAATAGATGCCATCGCTCTCGACGCTGACAACCGTGCCCTGGAGTCCCGTCTTATCGGCGACACGATCGCCGACCTTGCACGCCTTGTATCCGCCATCGGCCGTAGCCGGTTCTGTCGTCAAAGCAAAAAGCCCCAGCGTCGCCGCCGTGAGCAGCATCCCCAATCGCTTCATAGAAATCCCCGATCCGTGGCCGGCCGGTTGCCAGCCTCCGAGATGCTAACGGATGAGCGATGGTGATGGACCCATCCATTCGGGTGAGCCATCGTCATGGCAGGGCATCCGGCCTCACCGGCCGCAGACGGGCATGGCACGGTCATGGCCGACCTCACCGTGAGTGCTCCCGAAATCCCGCGTCGGGCAAACCGGTGCCGCTTCGGCTAGGATGATTCCATGAGCGATTTGAATTTTCCGCCGAACGCCTTTCACAAGATGGACATGAGCGACGATGCGGCGTTCTACGCCGAGGCGCGCCTTGTCACGCATATCGACGATGCGGCGATTGCCGCGCTCACCCGGTTCTACCGCGAGCGGTTGCCGGCTGGTGGCGCAGTCCTCGACCTGATGAGCAGCTGGGTCAGCCATCTGCCGGAAGACGTGGCGTTCGGTGAAGTGATCGGGCACGGGATGAATGCGGAGGAACTGGCCGCCAATCCGCGGCTGAGCCGGTTCTTTGTGCAGGACCTCAACCGCAACACGGCGCTGCCGCTCGAGACAGCCTCGCTCGACGCCGTACTGATCTCCGTTTCGATCCAGTATCTGCAGCATCCGATCGGTGTTCTGGCCGAGTGCCTGCGCGTCCTGAAGCCGGGCGGGCAGATCATCATCAGCTTTTCCAACCGCTGCTTTCCGACCAAGGCGGTCGCAATCTGGCAGTCGCTGAGCGATGAGGATCACGCGCGGTTGGTCACCATCTATCTGCAGAACACCGGCTTCGCGGACGTGTCGGCATATCTGCTGGTCGAAGGCGTCGATAGCGATCCGATGATCGCAGTCACCGGGCGCAAGGCTTGAGGAAACGCTTCTTCGTCTACGTGCTGGCCTGCAAACGGGCCGGACAGGTGCGCACCTATGTCGGGTGGACGAACGACCTCGACGCGCGGCTGACGAAACACAACAGCGGCCGCGGCGCGAAGGCGACGCGCGGGCAGGTGTGGGTGCTGTTCTACGCCGAGCGCCACAAGAGCCGCATCGGCGCGATGCGGCGCGAGTGGGTGGTGAAGCACGACCGCGCCTTTCGCGACGTGCTGCGGGGTGGCGCGAAAGAAGCGCTCAGCTAAAACACTCAGATGTTTTAAGCGGCGACGGAGAGCGGTTGATCGGACCACAGTGCGATCAGCGCATCTTCCACCGCGCGTGGCTCAACCAGTTGGCACAGCGCGGATTTTGCGGCGCGGCGGTCTTCGGCGGTGAGGGATAGCGGGGCGCCTTCGATGTACCAGCCGAGATGTTTGCGGAAAATGCGCACGCCGTGCAGGTCGCCGTGGAAGCGCAGCTGGTCGTGGAAGTGATCGAGCGCGATGGCGAGACGCGCGGTCAGATCGGGGGTTGCTTCTTCGCTGCCCGACAGCGCGGCGTCGATCTCGCGTGCGATCCATGGACGGCCGTAACCGCCGCGGCCGATCATCACCGCGTCGGCGCCCGATTGTGCCAGGGCTTCGCGCGCACTCGCGGCATCGACGATGTCACCGTTGACGATCACCGGAATGTGCACCGCTGCTTTCACCGCAGCCACCGCACGCCAGTCGGCGCTGCCTTTGTAGAACTGCTGCCGCGTGCGGCCATGCACGGTGATCGCTTTCACGCCGATGCGTTCGGCGCGCTGTGCCAGCTCCGGCGCATTCTGGTTCGCGTGGTCCCAGCCCAGTCGCATCTTCAACGTCACCGGCCGCGACGTCGCGCCGACGGCGGCCGCGATCAACCGCTCCGCCAGATCGAGGTCGCGCATCAGCGCCGACCCCGACAGCGCGCCAGTTACTTCTTTAGCCGGACAACCCATGTTGATGTCGATGATGTCGGCGCCGGCGGCTTCGGCCATCGCCGCGCCGCGCGCCAGCCATTGCGCCTCGCGGCCGACCAGCTGGATCACCATCAGCGGCAGGCCTTCGCCCACCGCCGCGCGGCGCACCACATCGGGGCGGCCTTGCGCGAAGGCATCGCATGCCACCATCTCGGTCGCGACGTACGGCGCACCAGCACGCGACGCGGCGCGGCGTGCCGGCAGGTCGGTGACGCCGGTCATCGGCGCCATCAACACGCGCCCGCCGATCGTCACATCGCCAATGGTGAAGGCGTCCGTCATCGCTACTCCGGCGACTTCACCGAGATGAGCTTCATGTCGAACACCAGCGTCTGGTTCGGCGGAATGGTCTCGCCCGCACCGGCCGGGCCGTAGCCGAGGTTCGACGGGATCACGAGCTGCCACTCGTCGCCCTCATGCATCATGGAGAGCGCCTCGACCCAGCCGGGAATCAACCCGCCTGCCGGGAAGGTCGCCGTCTGCCCGGCGGGCGTCTGGTCGAACACTTTGCCGTCGATCAGCTGACCCTTGTAGGTGACGGTAACCATATCGTCGTTCCGGGTAACCGGCTTGCCGTTGCCCGTCGCGATCACCTTGTACTGCAGACCGTCCGGCATGCTCTTCACGCCGGGCTTCAGCGCGTTGTCGCGCAGGTATTTGAGGTTCGACTCGTGGCTGAGATCGTATCCACCGGGCACGCTGTCCTCCTTCTTTTCTTGGTTGCAGCCTGAGATCGTGACGGCGGTGGCGGCCAGCAAAGTGGCAAATGCAAACATCTTCAGGCGCATAGGAAAGTTCCATGTATGGGGCATTGGGCGGCGTATTTACCGCACGACGAAGTTTTACGCCACGACTCGCGGTGTTAACGAGTTCTGCTAGGGTTACCAAATAATGAGTGGGGGATTTGCGTATGCTGCGTTTGCGTGAATTGGCCGTCGTGACCCTTGTGGCCATGGGCGGAATGGCTGGTCTTGTCGCCGCGTCGCAGCAGGGGCTGCAGGTCCCGGGCGGGGCCTACTTCCACATCGCGAAGAAAGAAGCGGCCCAGCCGATCATGCTGGCGTCGGCCGAACGCAGCGTGCCGCAGCTTGGCCTGCTGGCCGCCGACGGCCCCACCGTCCAGACGCCGGACTACGCCAGCGCAAACAGCGAGCAGGCGATGGACCGCCTGCGCACAAAAGTGCCGAGCGAGCTCTATCAGTACTTCGACGTCTATCTGTATGTGAGCAAAGCGGCGGGCGGTTCGCTCGCGCAGCATCTCTACATGTTCAAGAAGGACGATCGCGGGACGCTTCGCTTCGAGCAGAGCTTCGCGGTGTCGACCGGACGTGAGCGCCACGAGAAGTATTTCACCTCGACGCCCGTGGGTCTGTTCTCGCTCGATCCCAATCGCTTCGAGCGCTACCACTACTCGCGCACCTGGAACGCGGGCATGCCGTATTCGATGTTCCTGAACGCGTCGTTCAACGGCCGTCAGACCGGCATCGCGCTACATTCGGCGGGTGGTCATGTCGCACAACTCGGCAGCCGTGCCTCGGGCGGTTGCGTGCGCTTGCCGCCGGCAAAAGCGGCCGAGCTGTTCCAGCGCTTCCGCGATGAAGAGCGCGGCTACGTTCCGCGCTTTGCCTACGACTACAGCGCGGGTCGCACGAGCGCCTATGGCCAGCTCGAGCGCGACTCCGCCGGCAAGCCGATCATGTATTACGGCTACAAGGTGCTGGTCGTGATCGAGAACTACAGCGGCGAACCGACCGTGGTCGCGGCCATCGTGTAACTACGAACTTCAAAATTCGTCATGGCCGGGTGAGCCGAAGCGAAGCGCAGGCCATCCCGGCTATCCATTGCCGCGAATGGTCAAGACCAAAACTCGATCGTCACACATCGAGGTAATGGATGGCCGGCACGCCCTTCGCTGCGCTACGGGTGGACCGGCCATGACGGATTTGAGAATTCAAAAAATCTAATACTCGAACTCATACGTCAGGCCGACGCTGCTGCCGTTTTCCTGCGGCGTCGCGGTTGGGATTGTGGACGGCGCGGAGGCGACGGCGGTGACGGTCGTCTCCAGCTTCAGGTGTCGCGTCAGGTCGATCTGCACCACCGCCTGCGTGCCGCCGGAGGTGTCCTGCTTCGCGCCGACATAGACGTTGCGGCCGAAGTTCTTGCCGACCTCGATGGTGGCGCCGTTGCCCGACGCGGCCGAACCGACCGCCAGCCGATCGAGCCCGAGCGTTTTGCGCAGCGAGCCGAGTGGATTGAAACCACCGCCGACGCCGCCCAGCGCCGCGAACGACTGCGCGATCTGCGCCAACTGCAACGGGCTGAGCTGGCTGACGCTTTGCCCGAACAGCAAGCGCGCCAGCACTTCGTCCTGTGGCTGCGGCGGCGTACTGGACAGCGCGATGATCGGCGCCGAGGCGTGGCCGGTGATCGCAAGCTTGGCGGTGACGCTGGCCGAGGTGTTTTCTGCTGCAAAGTCGAGCGCCGGATCGAAGCTGCCGTTCAATGAGCGACCGTCGAAGGTGATCTTGCCGCTGGTGAACTTCACCGTCGCACCGCCGAGATTGAGTTCGCCGCGCCGCATCGTGAAGCCGCCATTGACCAGCGGTGCGGTGCTGAGCCCTTTCACCACCAGACGTCCACCCATCTCCGCATCGAGACCGCGGCCGCGGACATAAATCTGGTTCGGCGCCGTCACCGTGAGATCGAGGGCGATGGCAAGTGGCTTTGGCGGTGGCGGCGGCGCCGGTGCGTTGCGCGAGCGCCGCACGTCGAGCACCGCGACATCGGATGGGAAGCTTTCGGCGATATTGATCTCGCCCTGCTGGATGCGCGCGGTGCCGCTGAGCTGCAGCCGTTCGCTGAGCTTGCCGGTGAGTTTGAGTTCAGCATTGAGGTCGGCGGTGAAAAGATCGGTCGCCACCGGGCGCGCGCGTTTCATGGTGATGCTAAGATCGAGCGGGATGCCCGGCGCCCACAGCGCGATGGTGCCGCTGCCGCTGATCGTGCCGTGGCCCGCTTTGCCGTCGAGCTGACTGATCGTGATCGTATCGCCCTTGGCCTCGAAGGTGGCCGCGACGTTCGTCACGCGCACACCCTGCGTGAAGTCCTCATACGAGCCCTTCGCCAGGGTCGCGGTGCCGGCGGCACGCGGATCGTCGAACGTGCCCATGAAGCGGCCGTTCAGCGTGACGGTGCCGCGCACGCGCCGCCCATTGGCGGTGAGCACCGGATCGAGCACCGCAAGGTCGAGCGTGCCGTTCGCCGCCAGATCGAACGGCCTGGTCGCCTGCAGCGGCACACTGCCGTCGAGCGACAGATGCACCCGCTCGCCGGCATCGATGCGCGCGGTCAGCGCCATGGTCTGACCGCGCAACGTGCCGCTGGCGGTGACGTTCGCGGGCGGCAAGCCGCTCGCCTCGCCACGCAGATGGAAACCGTCGGCGCGGGCCGAGAAAGTGCCGCCGGGAGCCGAGAGTGTGCCGGTCAGATGCGCCTCACCCGACAAGGTGCCGTCCGCATCGAGCGACGGCACGAAGATGCGGATCAGATCGGGCGATGCGTTGCGTAGTTCGGCATCGAGCGCGAGCGTCGGTGTGATGCGGCCACTGGCGAAAATCTCCGCATGATCGGAGAGCAGTTGCAGCCGGTCGACGCTTACGCCGTTCTTGAAGGTGATGTGCGCCGGTGCGGTGAGGCGCAGCGGCTCGCCGCGATAGCGCGTCTCGAATTTCGCCAGGGTTGCTTTGCCGCCATCGAGGTCGAGCGTCGCACCGGCCGTGAGCGGAATCTCATCGGCGCCTGTCTTGAAGTCGCCGGTGAGCGAGACGTTGAGCGCATCGAGGCCACCATCGACCTTTGCATCGGCCGATCCGTGCAGCGATCCAAGCGCGAGGCCGCTGCCCTTCAGCGTGAGCGCCGCGACCGGCTTGCCGAACGGATTGATCACCGAGCCATCGATCGCCAGCGCCTCGGCGCGATTGCCCTGGATGTCGAGACCGCTGGCATTGGCATGGACACGCCCGACATCGCGGCCACCCTCGCTCGCGATGTCGACCGTGCCGTTGATCGCGCCCTTCAGTTGCTGCCCGATCAACAGGCCAATGTCGGCGAGCTGCGCGACATGAAACTCGGTGTGGCCGCTCACGGCGCGGAAGTTGGCCGGCACCGTGAAATCGCCGTTGGCGCGCACGCTGCGCCATTCCAGCGTTTTCAGCGCGACGTGATGCCCGGTGCCGCGCGGGTCGAGCGCCGCCGACAGGTGCAGCGGCGCGGCATCGAACCGGCCGTGCGCCTCGACCGTGCCGGTGATCGCGTTGGGCAGATGCTGCGCCAGCACGATCAGCGTGACCGGACTTTGCTCGAAGCCGGTGGTCGCCAGCACACCGTTGGCATTGGCGGTAATGGCGAAATCGTCTGTGCCGCCCGTGACGTTGCCGGTTGACGACAGGTTGCCGGTGAGTGTGCCGGCGACGCGCGACATGTCCGCGACACGCGCCGTGTAGGTGAAGTCCAGCGCCTTGTCGTTCTGCGTGCCGTGGCCGCTGAAGGTCAGTACGGTGCCTTTGATCTCGGCACGGTCGACGAACAGGCCGGCATCGGTCCGGCGCACTGCGGCATCTATGTGCGTGCCGTGGCTGAGCAGGCGTGACAGCAACGCCGATCCGGCACCATCGATGGTGCCGTTCAGCGTGTAGCTGTCGCCTTTGGAGCCGAGCGACACGGTGGCCGCCAAATTGGCATCACCGTCGAGATCGACGCCGCCGAGTGCCGCGAACGGACCGATGCGATGGAGCTTCAGTTGTGCCTTGCCGGTGGTCTCATCCCCGAGCTGCATCTGCCCGTCGATAGAAAGCAGCGGATGGCGCGTCGTGAAGGTCAGCTCCGGCACGTCGCGGCCGAGCTCGGCGTGCGCGCTGAAG
>DATAHD010000571.1:0-2316 GCA_036263395.1 Rhizomicrobium sp.
AATGTCGTCACCGGCCTCGGCGAAACCACCGGCGCCGCGCTCTCTGCCCATCCGGGCATCAACCACATCTCCTTCACCGGCTCGACCGCCGTTGGCGCGATGATCCAGACCGCGGCGGCGCGGAACGCCGTGCCCGTCACGCTCGAACTCGGCGGAAAGTCTCCGCAGCTCGTGTTCGCCGATGCCGATCTCGACCGCGCCGCACAATTCTGCGTCAACGCCGCGATCCAGAACGCGGGCCAGACCTGCTCCGCCTCGTCACGCATTCTCGTGCAGCGCGATGTGTTCGACGCCTTCACCGCCCTGATGGCCGAGCGCTATCGCAAACTACGCTCCGGCCCCGCGCTGTCCGATCTCGAACTCGGCCCGCTCATCAGCGGCGAACAGAAACAACGCGTGCAGCGCTATGCCGATCTCGCTCGCAGCGATGGCGCCATCCTCGCCGAAGGCAGCATTGTCGCCGAAGCGCCCAAGGGTGGCCACTACATCACACCACTGCTCGTCACCGGCCTCGCCGCCGATCACGCCGTCGCGCAGGAAGAGGTGTTCGGCCCGCTGCAAACCGTCTTCCTGTTCGACACGGAAGAAGAAGCCATCGCCATCGCCAACGGCACACCCTACGGCCTCGTTGCCGGTGTGTGGACGCGCGACGGTGCGCGCCAGATGCGTCTCGCGCGTGTGCTCAATGCGGGGCAGGTCTTCATCAACAACTACGGCGCGGGCGGCGGTGTGGAGCTGCCGTTTGGCGGCACCGGCCGCTCCGGTCACGGCCGTGAGAAGGGCTTTGAGGCCCTCTACGGCTTCACCCGTCTGAAGACCGTTGCCGCCTGGCACGGGGAAGGCTGACATGCGTCTCACCAACAAGATCGCCATCGTCACCGGCGCCGCCTCCGGCTTCGGCGAAGGCATCGCGCGTCAGTTCGTGGCGGAGGGCGCCAGCGTCGTCGTCGCCGACATCAACGGTGCCGCCGCCGAACGCCTGGTGCGCGAACTCGGCCGCGATGCCTTCGCCATCGCCACCGACGTCACCAAAGATGCCGACATCGCGAACCTCGCCGACGCAGCGCTGAAACAGTTCGGCCGCATCGATATCGTCGTGAACAACGCCGGCATGGGCCAGACGCCGCAACCGCTCGACACCATGCCGGCCGCGATGTTCGAGAACATCGTCGCCGTGAACATGCGCTCCATCTATCTGATGGCGTACCACATCGTGCCGAAGATGAAGGCGGCGAAGACCGGCGCGATCCTCAACATCGCCTCGACCGCGGGTGTCAGCCCGCGCCCCAATCTCACCTGGTACAACGCGTCGAAAGGCTGGGTCATCACCGCCACGCGCTCGATGGCGGTGGAACTTGCGCCGTTCGGCATCCGGGTCAACGCGCTCAATCCGGTGGCGGGCGAAACGCCGATGCTCAAGACCTTCATGGGCGAGGACACGCCGGAAATCCGCGCCAAATTCCTCTCCACCATCCCGCTCGGCCGCTTTTCCACGCCGCAGGACATCGCCGCCGCCGCCACCTTCCTTTGCAGCGACGAGGCGTCCATGATCACTGGCGTCGCGTTGGAAGTGGACGGTGGCCGGTGCATTTGACCCGAAAGAGAAGCGCATGAACGCGCCCTTCACGTCGTCCGAATCCGAAAGGCTGCTGCGCGAGATCGACGCCCGCACCGACGAACTCACCGCGCTGACGCAGGACTTGATCCGCTTCCCGACGATCAACCCGCCGGGTGAGGCGTACCAGCCCTGCACCGAATTCCTCGGCGAACGGCTGCGCAAACGCGGCTTCGAAATCTCCTATGTCCGTGCCGAAGGTTCGCCCGGCGACACCGACAAGCATCCGCGCATCAACGTCATCGCACGCCGCGAGGGCACGTCGCCCGGCCCGTGCGTCCACTTCAACGGCCATCTCGATGTCGTGCAGGTGGGTAGCGGCTGGACCGTCGATCCCTTCGCCGGTGTGGTGAAAGACGGCAAAGTCTACGGCCGCGGCGCTTGCGATATGAAAGGCGGCATCGCCGCCGCCGTCATCGCGGTGGAAGCGATGATTGACAGCGGCCTGCCGCTGCCCGGCGTGCTGGAAATCTCCGGCACCGTCGATGAGGAGTCCGGTGGCTATGGCGGCGTCGCCTATCTTGCCGAACGCGGCTGGTTCTCACCGCCGCGCGTCGATTACGTCATCATCCCCGAACCGCTCAACGTCGATCGCGTCTGCATCGGTCATCGCGGCGTGTGGTGGGCGGAGATCGAAACCCGCGGCCGCCAGGCGCACGGCTCCATGCCGTTCCTCGGCGACAGCGCCATCCGCCACATGA
>DATAHD010000572.1:0-2228 GCA_036263395.1 Rhizomicrobium sp.
AAGATCGGTCCGCGCTTTCCGCTGTTGCTCACCACGGGGCGCATCCTCAGCCAGTACAATGTCGGCGCCCAGACGCGCCGTACCGCGAACGTCGCGTGGCACACCGAAGACCGGCTCGAGATTCATCCCAACGATGCCGAAGACCGCGGTATCAAAAATGGCGATTGGGTAAAGGTCGCCAGCCGCGCCGGCGACACCGCCTTGCGCGCCCTCATCACCGACCGCGTCGCACCCGGCGTCGTCTACACCACGTTCCATCATCCCGACACGCAGGCGAACGTCGTGACGACGGATTATTCCGACTGGGCCACCAACTGCCCCGAGTACAAAGTGACGGCGGTCCAGGTCTCGCCCTCCAACGGCCCGACCGATTGGCAAAAGCGCTATCACGAGCAGATGGAAGAAAGCCGCCACATCGCGGCCACGCCCGCCGAATGACAAAACCGTCCGCCCGCGCCCGCCGCAAACTCGTCGCGCGCAAGGGCGATGAAACCAGCGACGACCGCATCATCCCGGCGGAGGTGCCGGTCGCGCTGACTTACGACCACGCGACTTATGCCGTGATGATGGCGAGCCCCGCCGATCTCGAGGACTTCGCCATCGGCTTCTCGCTCAACGAACGCATCGTCGCGCGCGCCGATGAAATCACCGATCTCGAAGTCGTCGAGATGCCGCGCGGCTACGAACTGCGCATGGCGCTGGCCACCGCGCGCGCCAGCGAACTCGAATCCCGTCGCCGCCGTATCGCCGGCCCCGCCGGTTGCGGCCTGTGCGGCATCGAAAGCCTCGACGCCGCCGTGCGCCCGCCGCCGCTGATCGCGACGACACTCACCGTCTCGCCGCAAACCATCTTCACCGCGCTGAAGACACTCGCCGCCAACCAGCCGCTGAACAGCGAAACCCGCGCCGTCCACGCCGCCGGCTTCTGGTCCCTCGCCACGAACAGCTTCACCGCCGTGCGCGAAGACGTCGGCCGCCACAACGCCCTCGACAAACTCGCCGGCGCCCTCGCCCGCGCGCATACGGACACGGCTAACGGCTTCATCGTCATGACCAGCCGCATCTCGATTGAGCTGGTACAGAAAACCTGCGTAATGGGCGCGCCCTTGCTCGCCGCCGTCTCCGCCCCCACCACCTTCGCCCTCGAAGCCGCCGAGGCCGCCAACCTCACGTTGATCGCGGTCGCCCGCGACGACAGCTTCGAAATCTTCACCCACCCCGAACGCATCGCCGCGGCCGCCCATGTCGCCTGACGAAAAACTGATCTACATGGCCAACCAGATTGCCGCTTTCTTTGTCACCCAAGGCCACGACAAAGCCGTCGCCGGCGTCGCCGACCACCTCAACCGGTTTTGGGATCCGCGCATGCGCACCCGGTTCCTCGCGCTTGTGCAAGAGCACAAAGCGGAGATGAACGCGCTGGTCGTGGAAGCGCTAACGCTGATCAAAACACCGGCATCACCACCTACGCCCCCTCGCCCCCGGTAGGGGGAGAGGGCCGGGGTGAGGGGGCCGTCGCGCGCAACGCTATCAGGATACGCTCAAGCACCAGCTTTAAGTTCGCTGTGACGTCGGAGTTCTCAAACCGCAGCACCCGATATCCTTCACCGCGTATGAACCGCTCTCGCAGCGCATCGCGCTCCCGCTGCTCCGCATGAATCCCACCATCGAGCTCGACAACGACCCGACATTCGACGCACGCAAAGTCCGCGATGTACTCGCCAATCGGATATTCACGCCTGAACTTGAACCCCTCGAGCTGTCGGCCCCGCAACCGCGCCCATAACAACCGCTCGGCTTCCGTCGGTTCACGCCGGTTCTCGCGCGCATAGTCTGTGAGATAGCTGCGCTTTGCCCGTAGCTCCTCGCGCTTCTTGATGACCATCGTGTTTGTTCGGCCCCCTCACCCCGGCCCTCTCCCCCTACCGGGGGAGAGGGTGCGCAGTTGCTCCGCCCGCGCCAAATCCTCCCGCGTATTCACGTTGAAGAACGCATCCGCGTCGTCGAACAAACACCGCGTCCCACCAAGCGCATCCATCGCGTCACGCAAACTCCGCCACGCCCCGCTCTCCACACCCGCGCGCAGGCGGTCCGCACACGCCACCGGCCACACGGCGCACACGCCCTGAAATCCCGACGCGTCCTCCGCCGCACACGGCTGCTCTCCCACACGCGCCGCCATCAAGCGCGCCACCAGATTGCGCGGCAGGAACGGCGCATCGCACGGA
>DATAHD010000573.1:0-14522 GCA_036263395.1 Rhizomicrobium sp.
CATGGACACCGTCCGCCTCGGCAATACCGGCCTCAAAGTCTCGCGCATCTGCCTCGGCACCATGACCTATGGCACGCCGAAATGGCGCGACTGGGTGCTCGACGAAGAAGCCTCCAAGCCCTTCATCAAGAAGGCGCTCGATGCCGGCATCAACTTCTTCGATACCGCCGATATCTACTCGCTCGGCGAATCCGAAGTCGTTCTCGGCAATGCGCTGAAGGAGATGGCGCCGAAGCGTGAGCGCGTCGTCATCGCGACCAAGCTGTTCAATCCGATGGGCAGCGGCCCCAACGAACGCGGCCTGTCACGCAAGCACGTCATGCACGCCATCGACAACAGCTTGCGCCGCCTCAAGACCGACTACGTCGATCTCTATCAGATCCACCGCTTCGATCCCTCGACCCCGATCGAGGAAACCATCGAAGCGCTCCACGATGTCGTGAAGGCGGGCAAGGTCCGCTACATCGGCGCCTCGTCGATGTACGCGTGGCAGTTCGCGAAATACCTCTTCACGGCGGAGAAGATGGGGATGACGAAGTTCGTCTCCATGCAGAACCACTACAACCTCGTCTATCGCGAGGAGGAGCGTGAGATGCTGCCGCTGTGCCGCGACCAGGGCATCGGCGTCATTCCGTGGAGCCCGCTCGCCCGCGGCTTCCTCGCCGGCAATCGCCGCCGTCAGGACAAGGGCGAGACAACGCGCGCCAAGTCGGACGAGTTCGCGCATCACATGTACTACAACGACGCCGACTTCACCGTTGTCGACCGTGTGTCCGACATCGCCAAGAAGCGCGGCGTCTCCAATGCGCAGGTCGCGCTCGCCTGGATGCTGCAGGTGCCGGGCATCACATCGCCCATCGTTGGCGCGTCGAAGATGGCCCACCTCGAAGACGCCATCGCCGCCACCGAACTCAAACTCGACGCCGACGAGGTAAAGTCGCTCGAAGAGCCCTACACGCCGCACCGGGTGCTGGGGCACGTGTGAGGCATGCCCCATAAACTCGGTACTTAGGTTTGGTCACCGCAAATTCTGATCGCGTCTTCATTGCCACGTATATGACGGCAAGCAAGCGGCATGGCACGATCTACGTCGGTGTCACAAGCTGGTTGCCCGGTCGAGCGTATGAGCACCGTGAAGAACTGCGCGATGGCTTCACCAAGAAGTACGGGGTTCATCGTCTCGTCTGGTTCGAGATGCACGACACGATGATGGCGGCAATCAAGCGGGAGAAATCGATCAAGAAGTACAAGCGCGAATGGAAGATCAACCTGATCGAGCGCGAGAACACCTATTGGGCCGATCTCTATCCGTCGCTCGTTGATGTGAACCGCGACAGTCCTTTGCTGCAAGGGAATGCTGGGTCCGAGTAATTCTTATACCAATGCCCGTCATGGCCGGGTGACCCGGAGCGTAGCGAAGGGCATTCCCGGCCATCCATAACCGCAGTGTCAGAGAATGCGCACAATCTCGCTAAAGCCAGCTGCTAAAGCGAGGCATACTTTCGGAAACTGTGTTTATGGATGGCCGGGAACGGCCTACGCTTCGCTCCGGCACGCCCGGCCATGACGGTTTTGGGGTAGAGGAAAATGGTGATGGAAGAACGCGAAATCGACGAAGCCATTGCGCTCGTCCCGCCGCTGTTGCGCGCGCTCGAGACGCTGGGCTTCGCCTTGCGCCATCTGCATCCGCCGGCGGTGGCACAGCTGGCGCCGGTGCTCGCGCCGGCGGAGGAGGGATTGCGCACGGTGCATAGGAACCCCGGCGCCGATCTCACCAAGCTCGATCCGTTCCGCGCCACGCTTTATGCCGCGGCCGACGAAACGCTGTCTGCGTTCGATGGCCTCAATGCTGCATTCAACGGTGGCGACATCGGGCAGGTCTTTCGCGCGTTCCGGCATGTGCCGCGGGCGCAGGAGTTGCTCTACCACCTCGCCGAAATTCCGCCGATCAGCCGCTTCTTCCTCGATCCGGCGCAGCGCAATGACGAAGCGCTCGTCGCGCGCCTCGCCAACGCCGCGCCTGCCGACAACACCGGTGTGCATCACTTCGGCAACGCGCCCGGCACACGCGGCGGCTTCTCGCTCTATGTGCCCGAGTACTACACGTCCGACAAACAATGGCCGGTGATCTTCGCGCTGCACGGCGGCTCGGGGCATGGCCGCGGCTTCCTGTGGACTTGGCTGCGCGATGCCCGCACCTATGGTGCGATCCTCGTCTCACCGACGGCTATCGGCAACACATGGGCCTTGCAGGGCGAGGATCATGACAGCGCCAACCTGAACAGCATGTTTGAGCACGTCACGCTGAACTACAATGTCGACCGCAAGCGCATGCTGCTCACCGGCATGAGCGACGGCGGTACCTTCAGCTATGTCAGCGGTCTGGAGGGCACGTCGCCCTTCACACATCTCGCGCCGATCTCCGCCGCGTTCCATCCGCTGCTGGTGCAGTTCGCCGATACCGATCGTTTGCGTGGTCTACCCATCCATATCATGCATGGCGCTATCGACTGGATGTTCCCGCTCGAGATGGCGGCGCAGGCGCAGCACTTCCTGGCGAACGCGGGAGCGAATGTGACCTACGTGCCGCTGGACGATCTCAGCCACACCTATCCGCGCGAGCAGAACGCGGAGATCATTCGCTGGCTGCTCGCGAACTGAGGTGCTGAGCTAAAACTAGTTCTGCCCCGCCGGTTTTTCCGGATTGGCGTTCGTCTGGATCGGGCCAACGGGCGCCGTCGCCGTCGTGCCGTCTGCGGTTTCGATCCAGCCGCCGCCGAGCGACTGATACAGCCCGATCACGGCCGAGAGGCGTGCCAGCTTGATCTGCACCAGCTGGTCCTGTGCGCTGAACAGCGTCTGTTGCGTCTGCAGCACCAGCAGCAGGTCCGCCACGCCTTCGCGGTATTGCAGTTCGGCGATGCGGAACGCTTCCTGTGCGTCGGCAACCTGCGCCGTCTTCAGGCGCTCCTGCTCGGCGAGGCTCGAGGTTTCGCCCAGCGAGCTTTCCACGTCGGTGAACGCATTCAGGGCTGCCTGGCGATAGTTCGCCACGAGCTCCGTCTGTTGTGCCTTGGCGAGATCGCTTTGCGATGCCTTGGCACCGCCGTCGAAGATCGTCTGCAGCAGCGACGCGCCGATCGACCAGGCCGGGTTGCCGCTGAACAGCGACCCGATCGCGCCCGAGGCGAGTCCGCCCTGTGCCGTCAAACCGACCGATGGGAAGAACGCGGCACGCGCGGCATCCACGTTGGCATGCGCGGCGTATAGGGCGGCTTCGGTCGCGGCCACATCTGGGCGGCGGCGCAGCAGTTCCGACGGCAGGCCTGGCGCGACCACAGGTGGCGCGATGCCGTTGAGGTTCTGCGCCGTCACGTTGAAACCTTCCGGTACGCGGCCGAGCAGCACGGCGAGCGCATAGCGCGCCTCACGCTCCTGCTGTTCCAGCACCGGCACGGTTGCCTGCTGGCCTTCCAACTGTGCTTTCTGCTGCGCGAGATCGAGGTTCGACGACACGCCGTTCGTCACCTTCGCCTGCGTGATCGCAAGGATGCGTTCGGCGGCGTCGATGTTCCTGTGAGCGATGTCGAGACGTTCGCGCAGCGCCAGCACCTGCAGATAGGTGTTCGCGACGGCCGACGCCGTAGTCAGTGCAACGGTCTGCTGCGCATAGCGCGAGGCTCGCACATTCTCATTCGCCGCCCGCATGCCGGCGTGGATCTGGCCGAACAGGTCGAGCTGATAGCTTGCGTCGGCGCTGATGCCGAACGAGTCGGAGGTGCCGAGGCCCGGGGTATGTGACTTGGTGGCGCTCAGGCCACCCGAGATCTGCGGAAACAAAGCGGAGCGCGAGATACCGTATTGGCCCTGCGCCTGGAGCACGCGCGCCGCGGCGGCGACGATGTCCAGATTCTCGGTTTGCGCTGTCTGCTCCATCTGGGTCAGCTCATCGCTGCCGAAGTTGGTCCACCACGTCGTGCTCGGCCAGACTTGTGCATTCGCGGGCGCCTTCATCTCGAACTGTCCCGGCACATCGGCGGGCTTCAATCCTGCCGGTGGCGGTGTGGAGATACAGCCGGCGGTGGCGAGAGCCAGCGCGGAAACAGTCACTTTGAGGAATGCGGGGCGGAATAGCGTCATATTGAAAATCACTCGCTTGAGAGCGCGACCACGGGGTCGAGTTTCGCAGCCTTCATAGCTGGCGCGAACCCAAAGACAAGACCAGTCGCAACGGATGAAGTAAATGCCAGAATCACGGGTGCGGCGGTGAAGGCCACAGGTGTGTCGAACGCCCCGATCAGGATTGCGGTTCCAACCCCCGCCACAACGCCCACAACGCCTCCCAAAGCTGACACGACCGTCGCTTCCGTAAGGAATTGCTGCAGGATGTCGCGCGTGCGCGCGCCGGTCGCCATGCGGATGCCGATTTCGCGAGTCCGTTCAGTAACGCTGACCAGCATGATGTTCATGACACCTATGCCGCCGACGAGGAGCGAAATCGCCGCTACTGAACCGAGCAGGATGGTCAGCGTGTTCTGCGCCGATGTGGCCGTCTCCAGAAGGTCTGCCATGTTGCGGACGAAGAAATCCTGCGCGCCGTTGTGGCGGGCGGTCAGGGTGTTCTCCACCTGATCCTGCACCGCGTCCATGGTGGAAACATCCTTCACCGCGATGGTGACGGAGCGCAGGAAACGCTGTCCGAACACGCGCAACATGCCGGTGTTCAGCGGGATGAAGATCACGTCGTCCTGGTCGTTGCCGCCGGCGCTCGCGCCCTTGGTCTGCATCACGCCGATCACCATGAACGGCACGTTGTTGACCAGAATGTATTGCCCGATCGGATTGCCGCCATCGGGCAGCAGGTTGTCCACCACCGTCTGTCCCAGCACCGCCACCGCGGCATAGCCGTCGTTGTCAGCCTTGCTGATGAAGGTGCCTTCCTCCACCGGCCAATTCTTCATGTCGGCGAACTGCGGCGTCGTCGCATCGATCTGCGTCTGATAGTCGACATCGCCCAGCCGCACTGTGGCGCCGCCCTGAATCTCCGGGATGGATGCTTCGACATTCGACAGCTTGCCGAGGGCTTCGGCGTCGTCCGGCGTCAGCGTCGCGATGGCGCCGTTGTAGCCGCGTTGGTTGCGCCCCATCGGCCGCACGAGAAGCAGGTTCGTGCCCATCGCACTGATCTGCTGCACGACCTGTTGCTTCGCGCCCTCGCCGATTGCCATCATGGAGACGACAGAGCCGACACCGATCACGATGCCGAGCAGGGTCAGAATAGTGCGGAAGATGTTGGTGCGCAGCGCCCGCATCGCCATGCGCATCGCTTCCGGAAGACCGGCGAACAGCGAACTGCCGTTCGCCTCTTCGCGGTCCAACTCCGGCGGCGCCAGTTTGTCGGCGCGCGAAAGGTCCGGCCCGCTGTCGGCCACGATAAGGCCGTCGCGAATCTCAATGATGCGCTGGGCATGCTCGGCCACATGCCGGTCGTGGGTGATCAGGATGACCGTGTGGCCGTCCTGCGAAAGCTGCTTCAGCAGCGCCATCACCTCTTCGCCGCTGCGCGAGTCCAGCGCACCGGTCGGCTCGTCGGCCAGGATGATGTTGCCGCCATTCATCAACGCCCGCGCGATGGACACGCGCTGCTGCTGACCGCCCGACAATTGATTGGGGCGATGCGAAAGCCGCTCGCCAAGGCCTAGCGACGTCAGGAGTGCTTTTGCCCGCTTGTGCCGTTCCTCTGCCGTGACACCGGCATAGATCGCCGGAATCTCGACATTCTCCGTCGCGCTCGCGCCGCCGATCAGGTTGTAGCTCTGGAACACAAAGCCGAAGCCCTCGCGGCGCAGCCACGCCAGGCTGTCGCGATCCAGCGACGCCACATCCTCACCGGCGAAGGTGTACGTCCCGCTCGACGGCTTATCGAGGCAGCCGAGGATGTTCATCAAGGTCGTCTTGCCGGAGCCGGACTGACCCATGATCGCGACGAACTCGCCGGGATAGATGTCGAGCGATACGCCGCGCAGCGCATGCACTTCGACTTCGCCGCCACCGGTCGTGAACGTGCGATGCACGTCGTGGACCGAGATCAGGGGTACGGCTGTCCGGGCCGCGACCAGGTTTTCGGGACGCTCGTTCATCAGCGTGGTCCGAAACCGCCAGGCCCCATCGGTCCGCCGCCCAACCCATTACGCCCGTTGCGATTGCTACCGCTGCCGTTGCGGCTGGAGCCGCTCGCCGCGGCCGGCGTCGCGCTCTCTTCGCCGACGACAACCTGTTCGCCGACATCCAGACCGGCCAAAACCTGCGCCGTCACACGGTTGCTCACGCCAACCACCACCGGCCGCCGCTCGGTCGTGCCATCGGCTTTCATCACCAGCACGCTGTAGCGTTTGGCACCGGGCGTCTTCATCGCTGCGCGGATCGCTTGGAAGCGTTCGCGCATCGCGTCCGTCATCTCGCCGCGATTGAAGAAGCCACCACCGGCGCGCTCGCCCTCACCGCCAGAAGAGTTGGCGGCCGAACCCTGTTGTCCGCTCGGGGAAGCAGAACGGGTCCGGCCACCTTTATGACCGCGCCCTTGATGGAGCGCTGAGACGGGCACGGTCACAACATCGCGCGCAGACTTGGTCACAAAGAACACCTGTGCCGTCATCTGCGTCATCAACTTGTTTTCGGGGTTCTTCACGTCGAACGTCGCGGTGTAGAGCACCACATTGTTGACGGTCGTCGGCGTCGGCTGAATCTGGGTCAGCTTGCCGGTGTAGCGTTTGGTATCGCCCAGGGTCGTGAAATACGCGTCCATGCCGACATGCAGTTTCGGCACATCCGCTTCCGACACCTGCGTCCACACCGTCATGGTGGTGAGGTCCGCGATGCGCAGCAGCACAGGCGCCTGCTGGCTCGCGATGATCGTCTGACCTTGCTTGGTCGTGATCGACGCAATGGTGCCGCTCATCGGCGCGTAAATCTTTGTATAGCCGAGCTGGATATTGTCGCCGTTGACCAGTGACTGGGCACCAGCCACCTGGGCCTTCAGCGCGGTGATCTGCGCTGCCGTCGACGATGCCAGCTGCTTCGCCGCGTCATAGTCTGCTTTGGCCGTCGCATTCGCCGCCATCAAACCTTGCTGCCGTTTGTAATTTGCGGCGGCCAGTGCCGCCTGTGCCTGCCGGTCGGCCAGCTGTGCGCGCAAATTCGCGACGCTCGCCTGATCCTGCTGCACCTTGGCGGTCAGAACCAGCGGATCGATATCGGCCAGCAACTGTCCCTGCTTCACCGTATCGCCGATATCGACATAGAGCTTCTTCAGCTGGCCGCTGACCTGTGCGCCGACATCGACATAGTCGCGCGGCTGCAGATTGCCGAGCGCTGTCACGCTGTCTTCGATGTTGCCTTTGACGACCGGCGCCACGATGTACTTCGGCGTGTCGGATGTGCTCACCGAATAGACGCCATAGCCGACCGCACCGAGCAGCAGCACTGCGAGGCCACCCGCCAGCCACGGCCGGCGCTTTGCGAAACCGCGCACATTGCCGGTCGCGCGGCCGATGGCGCCTTTGGCGCCGTCCAGGGAAGGGCTCATCCGGTCGAACACGCCCTCGCGCGGCTTTATGGTGGTTTCGGCATTCAAGGACATAACGCGGCGCTCCGTTCGCCCACTCTCTTCTGTACTAACGGAGAGATGGGGCAGGACCGTTGCAGCCTAAAGGTCACGGGACGGAGCAAATTGTAACGATATGTCGCCCAGCCGCGACGTCGCGCGATATCGCGACCGAATGCCGGACTATCTCATTGATTGGTCGAGGAAATATGGAACCTAGGTTCCGGCCGGCTTGGTCGTGACCTTGAACCGCTTCAGCTCTTTCGCCGGCTCTAGGAAGGTGGGATCCAAGGCTTCGGCCTGTTTGTAGTCCTCATAGGCGGCCTGGATATTGCCCAAACCCTCGTTCGCCATGCCGCGGTCGTAATACGCGACCTCCGGCCGTTTGGCGTTCATCGCGATGCCCTTGTTGATCTGTGCGATCGCCTCGTCATAGCGCCGGAGCAGGATCAGCGACGCGCCGCGGTTGACGTAGCCCTCGGCCATATCGGCGCGGATGGTGAGGCCATGGTTGAAGTCGGCATACGACCCGTTCGCGTCCAGCTTGGCCAGCTTCAGGATCCCGCGATTGACCAAGGTCGCCGCACGATCGCCCGACGACAGCACATCCTGCAGCGCCATGTTGCAGATCGGGATGTATTCGTGCGGGCTCAACCCGTACTCGGCGCCCTCATAGCAGTGCTGTGCCCAGCCGCCGCCGATTACGGTCTCCGCAGCGTTGGCCGAAGAGAGCGCGAGGGTACTCATGAAAACCGTGAGCATGGACAGGTTGCGAAACTTCATGGGAGCCTCCCCAAAATCGAACCTGTCAACATTGTCGCATGACGGCACGGAACCGTCTATTGCGCACGAGAGTTTTACGCCGTTCCTGACCGGTCCAATTGGAGACACCCATGCCGCTGATGCAGATGCTTCTGCCCGTCTTCCTTCTCTGCATCTCGAACGTCTTCATGACATTCGCCTGGTACGGCCAGCTGCGCTTTCCCAATCAGCCCGTCTGGATTCTGGTGCTCGCGGGCTGGAGCATCGCCTTCCTCGAATACTGCTTTGCCGTCCCCGCCAACCACTACGGCCATCGCATGTATTCCGCTGCTCAGCTGAAAACGATGCAGGAGGTCATCACCCTGATCGTCTTCGCGATCTTCTCGGTCACCTATCTCGGCGAGCCGCTGAAATGGAATCACGCGGTCTCGTTTCTCTTCCTTATTGGCGCCGCTTATTTCGCCTTCGAGAAGTTCTGATTTATCGAAGATCAATAAATTTGTGTTGACTCCCGACATGCGGGATCGTTTCATCGTGCCCGCGTCCATGACGAGGGAGCCCGCCATGTCCGACGAACCCATTGCCCTGCATCCTGTCCGTGCCGTGATTCTCGCACTCATGCTGCTGGTACCGGCAGCGGCGATCTACGCCTTCTTCACCGGCGGCATCGCCGGGATGGATGGCGGGGATGTCGTCTTCGGCATGCGCACCGGCGGCGCCCCGCCGCAAGCGATGCCGCTCATGGCGGCACCGCCCCCCGGCGCCGTGTTCGACGACCGCCTGACGCGCACCGCGTGCAAAGAGGCGGGCGGCGTTCGCACCTGCACAACCACCGAACAGGTCCCGCACCCAGGCGAAGAGGGCGGCGTGCAAACCGAATTCGGTCCCGTCACCGCCCCGTTCCCGCCACCGCAGGGCGGCGTCGCCGGACACGCCTTCGGTTTCGGCGTCAGTGGTCCGCCGCCGCAGGCGATCCGCGCGCAGCGTCCCGCCCTGGCCGACAGGGCTTTTTTTGTGGGCGGCGTCTTCCCGCGCTGGTCGGTCGAGCGTCTCGCTGTTGCCACGACACTCACCACGCTGTGGCTCGTCCTCTTCCTCGCGATCCTCTACGTCTTCGAGCGTCTGCTGCGCGATCTGCAGGCCTCTTCGATCTTCTCCGAACGCACGATGCACCGGCTCCAGACCGTCGGCTTTTGCGTCATCGCGATGGCGTTCCTGCCGCAGTTCGATGTCGTCTCGCTCGTCGTAGATGCCGGCACCGCAGTCATCGCGTGGCGCGACGCCGCTCCGATCCCCGTCGCACTTCCCAGCCAGATCAACGTCGCACTGCTGCTCGCGGGCGCGTTCACGGTGCTTGGCGCGCGCATCGTGCGTGATGCCGCGCGCCTGGCGGCCGACGTCGAAGGCACGGTGTAACCGTGGCGATCATCGTCAATCTCGACGTCATGCTGGCGAAACGGAAGATGAAACTGATGGAGCTGTCTGCCACCGTCGGCATCTCGCTCGCCAACCTGTCGATCCTCAAAAGCGGGCGCGCCCGCGCCATCCGCTTCTCGACGCTCGATGCGCTGTGTCAGGCACTCGATTGCCAGCCCGGCGATCTTCTCGAATACGCGCCGGAGCAGGTGAGGGCGCGCACGCCCATTTTGCTGCGCGCCGTCAAACGCTAAGCGTCACTGCGGCCAGGGATTCTCGCTGAAGTCGTCGACGCCGCGCATCGGAATATGGATGGCGGGCTGTTTGCCGATATAAACGACCAGCACCATCTTCTTCTGCGGATCGCTCCAGAACATCTGCGGCGCGATTCCCCTTGGCTTGCGGAAGGTGTGGCCGTCGAACTCCATCACCCGCGGTGTCACTTCATCCCAGCCGGTGGCAAGACCCGTCGCGAGTGTATCGCGCATCGCGGCGCGCGCATCTTCCTTGTCGCCGATGCCTTCCGCGTTCGGCGCGCTGATGCGGATCGCTCCAGCTGAGTCGATCTCCACCCGCGCCGCGACCATCGTCTCCGCTGTGTCGTAAGTCCCCTCCCACTTCCCCACGGGCGGTGTGTGCCGCGAACAGGCCGAGAGGAGGAACAGCAATGTCAGAACAACCGCCCGCCCGCGCATTGCGAGACCCCGACTCAAATAAGCGAGCGCATTGTAGTCCGATCAGGCCCTACATGCCCGTTAACCGCGCCCGGCGCGCTTACATCTCCCGCCATCTGAGCGACATGCAGGACAGGCCGGCGTCGAGCTTGCGAACTTCGTTTATGGCCAAGGGGACGACGTTGAAGCCCTTGGCTGCGAGCAGGTCGAGCGTGCGGGGATAGCAGCTTCCGGCCAGCACGACTGCGTTCACGCACAACGCGTTCGCGGCGTCTTCCTCACCGTCGGGCAGGGTAACAACGTCATAACCGGTGAATGCGCCGCTGGCCGCCATCGCTTTTGTGGCGAGGATCGTCGTCTCGTCGAGCAGTGAGCACGCCGACTTGAAGTGCAGGACGCCTTTCGGTGTCTCGGCGACGACGGCCTTGCGGCCGAGTTCAGCGAGCTTTGCGGCTAGTGCTTCGGCGCCCTTGCGGGTTGTGCGTGCGGACAGGCCGATGATCACGGCATTGGGCGTTACCAGCACATCACCGCCATCAGCGTATTCGTCGTGAGCGAGCCGCAGGACTCGCGAGAAGCGCTGTTCCAGGGCTTGCGCGATCTCGGCGCTTTCGCCCCGCCGCGACGGCGCGCCGGGACGCAGCAGGATGGCACCTTCGCCGAATACGAGCGCTGGGTCCTCGACGAACACCGAATCCGGGAAAGCCTCTAGCGCCGGTAGAATATCGACCTCGGCACCCGCTGCCCGCAGAGCCGCAATATAGGCCGCGTGTTCGCGCATGAAGCTGTCGAAGTCCGGATCATCTTGGCTACCAGCGCGCAGGCCCTTCACCACGCTCTGGCCCGGGGTTCGCACGATGGCTCGGTTGAATTGGGTGATTGTCATGGGTGTTGTGCCGAATGATTGAGGATGCAGCTTAGCCAAATTGCAGCAGGATCGCGCCGGCGGCGATGACGATGGCCGCCATCCACCGGCGCGCCGTCATATGCTCGCCGAGGAAGCTCATCGCCAGCGCGGTGCCGAATAGCACGCTTGTTTCGCGCAGCGCCGCGAGCTGCGCCGTTGCGCCATAGCGGTAGGCGAGCATCGCCGAGCCGTAGGTGATGATCGACAGCGCGGCAGTCAGCAACCCCAGCTTCCACTGCCGTCGTGCGGCCAGGATGACCGAGTGCCCGCGAATGGTCGGTGCCGTCAGCAGCACCGACGCGCCGTGCGCCACGAAGAACCAGAGAACATAAGTAAAGGCGACCGGCACGCTGCGCACGCCTGACGCGTCGATCAACGTGTAGATGCCGATGGTGACGCCGGTCCCGAGCGCGAAGCCCATGCCCCGCATCGCACCTTCGGTGGCGCGGTGTGAGATACCGATGGCAATCACGCCGCCGCACACCATCAGAATGCCGAGCAACTCGGTCAGCGGCGGTTGCTCATGCAGCAGCAGGATGGCGCCCAGCGCCGTGAACAGCGGCCCGGTCCCGCGCGCCACCGGATAGACCGCGGAGAACGCGGCGCTCTCATACGACTTCACCAGCAGGAGTTCATAGATGGCATGCACGAACGCCGTGCCAGCCAGAAACCACCACGCCTTGCCGGTTGGCGGCGGCAGGAAGAAGAGGGCAGGTGCTACCAGCACGGCCGAGAACAGGCCGATCAGCAGCCGCATCGCGTACTTGTCTTCCGCCTGTTTGGTCAGGACGTTGACGACGGCGTGGACGACGGCGGAGAGGAGAATAAGGCCGAGAGCAATCATGGACGCCCGACCATAGCGGCCCGCCGCGCCCCTGCAACAACCTCACCCGTTGACGCGGCGACGCACGAACCGCTTAGGTGCCATCCGCCGCGAAACAGCACCGGATCGATCCATGGCCGACTATCTCAATGCGTCTCTTATCGGTGTGCCCGGCTCGCGCTGGCAGCTGCAGACCCCGGCGCTGGTGGTCGATCTCGATATTCTGGAGCGCAACATCGCCAAGATGGCGGAACATGCGAAAGCGCACGGCATTTCGCTGCGGCCTCACGCCAAGACCCACAAGTCGGTGGAGATCGCGAAGCGCCAACTCGCCGCCGGCGCCCTCGGCCAGTGTTGCGCCAAGCTTGGTGAAGCGGAGGCGCTCGCGGCCGGTGGCATCGACGGTATCCTGCTCACCTCACCAGTGGTGACGACGGGTGGAGTCGCGCGCCTGATGGCTCTCAACAGCCGCATGAACAACCTGATGGCGACATGCGACAACCTCGAGATCGCCAAACGCCTGAACGCAGCAGCCACCTCCGCCGGAAAGCCGCTGCAAGTCGTCGTCGATATCGATCCCGGCATGAGCCGCACCGGCATTCGCCCCGATGGTGGCGCCGTTGAACTCGTGGAGTTCGTCACGCAAGCGGAGGGCCTGACGCTTGCTGGTCTGCAATGCTATGCGGGGCAGGCGCAGCATATGGAATCGCCCAACGAACGGCGCAGCGCCTCTCTTGGCGTGATGTCAGACTTCGGCAAACTACGTGACACGTTGAAGGCCAAGGGTATCACGCCGCCGCTCATGTCCGGTGGCGGCACCGGCACGTTCGACATCGACGTTGATGCGAAAGTGCTCACCGAGTTGCAGGTCGGCTCCTATGTCTTCATGGATCGCCAGTACAACGACGTGTGGGAAAAACCGGGTGAGCGCACGCCGTTCGAAACCTCGCTGTTCGTCCATACCAGCGTTATCAGCGCCAATCGCGAAGGCCTCGCCACCACCGATGCCGGCCTCAAGGCGTTCGCCACCGATGCCGAACCGCCGCGCATTGCCGCCGGTGCACCGGATGGCGCGACCTACTTCTTCTTCGGCGACGAGCAGGGCGGCATCATCTATCCGCGCGACGGCAAGAAGCTCACGCATGGCGATCAGCTCGCCTGCGTGGTTCCGCACTGCGATCCGACGGTGAATCTCTATGACTGCTATCACGCGGTCAGAGGTGACACGCTGGAGGCCATCTGGCCGGTCGACGCGCGCGGCCGCTCGGCCTGACGCCTCTCCGACGCCGGACCTGCAACGGTTTTCCTGTATTAACCGTTCATGTCTGGTTCAGCCGACGGATCGCATTCTCCAGTTCAGGCAGGGGAAAGCGAACAACCGGCCTTCGGAGATGGAGCAGATGAAAAAGTTAGCAATGGCAGCGCTGGGTGCGCTGATGATGGCGGGGACCACGGCCGCGACGACCGCCCCCGCTGAAGCCCGTGTCGTTGTCGGGATAGGATTTGGCGGCGGTGGCTACTATGCCCCTGGCTACCACGGTGGGTATGGCTATCGCGTGTGCGATCCGTACAGCCGCTACTACAATCCCTATCGCTGCGAGGACGATCGCTACTACAGCGATTATTACTACGACCCGATCTATTTCGGTGGCGGTTGGTATCGCGGCCCGTTCCGCTATCGGGACTATCGCGGCTATCGCGAGTTCTGGGTGAACGGCGGCTGGCACCGCAACGAATGGCGCGGCCACTACCCGACGCACTACAGCTATCGCGGCGGTTGGTACGGCAGCAGCCACCCGCGTTATTCCGGCCACACCTGGAACGGCGACAATGGTCACAACTGGACCAGCAACAACGGCCACGGTTGGAACGGCGGCAACAACGGCGGCGGTCACAACTGGAACGGTGGCGGCCACAACGGTCACCATCACTGACAGCAAGCGCACGCGTATCGCGAATCCGCGAATGTGATGCTTGGAAGCGGCCTCGGCGCCCCCGCCGGGGCCGTATCCTTTTTCCGCAAGAAATTGTCGCCAACCGAACAAAGCGGGCAACAGCCGCGCCGGACCGCGTCGTTCGGCGCAATGCAGCTACGCAGCTTGACCGCGAAACTTCCTCTGTTAGCTTCCGGACGGTTTCCCTAACGTAGCCATCATGGCCCGTCCAAACGATCTCCGCGCCTTCTGGCTGCCGTTCACGCCCAACCGTCAGTTCAAAGCTGACCCGCGCATGATCGCGGGTGCGGAGGGCATGTACTACATCGATGACAGCGGGCGAAAACTGCTCGATGCCTGCGCTGGTCTGTGGTGCTGCAACGCCGGTCATGGCCGCAAACCG
>DATAHD010000574.1:0-2918 GCA_036263395.1 Rhizomicrobium sp.
CTGTGTTTCATCGCAGGTCCCACATGTCGCCACATCATCACCTCCCCCGCGTGGGGAGGTCGAAGCGCGAAGCGCTTCGGGTGGGGGGCGGTCGTCGTGTGGCGAACCCCCGCCCGGATTGCTGCGCAATCCGACCTCCCCGCAAGGGGGAGGTGACGCGAGGAGACGAACGACCAGATCGTTCTTCTCCACCACCACTCGCAACATCATCGCGCGTGGCGCCGCGAACCGCAGGTCCACATAATTCCACGCCACCGTCGCATCACGGCCGCGCGCCGCTGTCGAGCCCGGCACAACGCGCGAATGCGCATGCCGCTCCACAATCTCGCATCCCGCCGTCAGCGCGACGTCGTACAAAGCGTTCGACAACTGACACAGCCCGCCGCCCGTCGCCGGCACCAGACAACCCTCCTGCAGCATCCGCCCTGGCGCAAACCCACGCGAAGCACGCGCGCGCCCCATCTGCCGCCAGAAGGAGAACACCGCACTGGCCGGCAACACCGTGCGGTCGAGCCGCCGTGCCGCCGCGCGCAGATTGTGCACTTTGCCCTGCTGCATCGCGCGCTCACCCAGCCGCGGGTCGCCCCACAGCGGCGTGCGAGATTCCGCGACCACCACGCCAAACGCCGCCGCGTCGCCGCGCGCCAGACGCACCGGCCCGCGCCCGATCTCGCCCAGCGTCCGCTGCGCCCGGAACACAAACATCTTGAGTTGAAAAAGCGCCGCGCCAAATCGCGAAGGGATCGCCCGCTCGGGCAACCGCCGCACCGCACCGCTGTCGGAAAGCGCCACCCTCGGCCACTCCCTCGCTCCACGCTCAGATATGCTTGGCAATGTTGGCCAATGCTAGGCCGCCTTGGGGAAATGCTGTGATCCCGCTACAAACTTCTGCAATGCATCCGCCGCGGATCCCTCTCGATTTCAGCTTTCATCCCGACGGTTATGGAGCCGTGCACATAGCTTCGGGTGACACAGGCAAGTTTTGGTTCGGGTTGATACTCATGCTGGGGATGCTCTGGAATCTGTGGCTGGGTCTTCGCAAAGATGGAAGCTTTGGCAGGGCTACGTGGATATCGCCGCCCGCAGACCGTGACCATCCTTTGATGTATTGGTTCGTGGCCTCCATTTATTTCGCGTTGATGCTGGGAGGCATTGATCTGGTCGTTGCCGGTCTGATCGGCTCAAGACCGCTGGTTTTTGGTTAGAGGAAGAACATGGACTTCAAGACCGTCATCCGCACCATCCCCGATTACCCCAAGCCCGGCATCATGTTCCGCGACATCACCACCCTGCTCGGCAGCCCGCGTGGTTTCCGCCGCGCGGTGGATGAGCTGGTGCAGCCTTATGCCGGTGCGCGCATCGACAAGGTGGCGGGGATCGAGGCGCGCGGCTTCATCCTTGGCGGCGCGGTGGCGCATCAGCTCTCGACCGGTTTCATTCCGGTGCGCAAGAAGGGCAAGCTGCCCCACACCGTGATCGGCGAGGAATACGCCCTCGAATACGGCACCGACACCATCGAGATCCACACCGACGCGGTGAAGAATGGCGATTCGGTGATCGTGGTCGACGACCTCATCGCCACCGGCGGCACCGCACTCGCCGCGATCAAGCTGCTCGAACGCGCCGGCGCGAAAGTCGTCGGCTGCCTCTTCGTGATCGACCTCCCCGAACTCGGCGGCTCGGCGAAAATCCGCGCCCTTGGCAAAGAGGTCACAACGCTCGTTGAATACGAAGGGCACTGAGAGCGCGATCCATGAAGCTCTACTCGAACCCCGCCTCGCCGTTTGCGCGCAAGTGCCGGATCATCATCCAGGAGCTGGAGATCCGCTGCGAGATCGTCGACGTCGATGCGCGCAACGACGAGACCCTGCGCCGGATCAATCCGCTGAAGAAGATTCCGGCGCTGGTGCTCGACGACGGTTCGGTGCTCTTCGACTCGCCGGTGATCTGCGAATACCTGAATCACATCGGCGGCGGAAAACTCTATCCCGGTATGAGCATCCTGCGCGGCAGCGCCGGCCGCTGGAAATCGCTCGGGCTGCAGGCGCTGGGCGACGGCATCATGGATGCCGCGGTCGCCACCCGCTATCAGGTGATCCAGCCGCCGGAAGACCAGAACGCCGCCTTCATCGCGCGTTACGCCGCCGATATCGGCGGCGGCCTCGATGCGCTGGAGCGCGTCACGTTCCAGGACCCGCCGACCATCGGCGAAATCAGCGTCGCCTGCGCGCTCGGCTACCTCGACTTCCGCTTCGCCGACCTCGGCTGGCGGGCTGGGCACCCCAAGCTGGCGGCCTGGTACGAAACCTTCTCCACCAAATACCCTTCGATGAAGGACACTGCCCCACCGAGGGCCTAACCATCTGATTCTTCTTATGTACTTTTATAAGAAGGTGTGGTCCTAAAAATCGAACAAACCTCTTGACCGTCACGGTCGACCTGTTACAATCAGCTAATCTCCCGAATTGTATCTCCACCCTTTCACCTCCCCCTTGCGGGGAGGTCGACGCGCGTAGCGCCGTCGGGTGGGGGAAGTGGCAAGCCTTTCAGGAATACGCCTTCCGCACCTCAACCAACGCCCCCGGCAGCGGCGCCCCACGCGGCGTCTCCGGGAACTGCTCGTAACTCCACCGCACGATGCGTTCGATATCCGTGCCCATCTCGCGCCACACGGCCGCATTCGCCGCCTGCCGCACGCGCGCATCGAACGCTTCGCCCGGTGACTTCGCGTGCCGCTTCAGCAGCGGCCCATTCAGGACCTGGCCCACATGCGCCTCACCCAACCCGTACCCGAAGAACCGGTCCAGCGCGCGCAACGTGCCTGCCGGATCGGCGAGGAATGCGTCGCAGTCGAGCGACGCCTTGCGCCCATCCTCCAGCACCTGCCAGCCGCGCTGAAACTCCGCGATCTGCAGGTG
>DATAHD010000575.1:0-2403 GCA_036263395.1 Rhizomicrobium sp.
TCTCGGCGAGCAGGTTGATCAGCTCCTGCGAGCGGAAGAGGCCGAGCGGCGACTCGAACACCGGGCTGAGATGGTCGCCGGCCTTGAGCACGTAGATGGGGTTCTTCTCCATCAGGTCCTTGAGCCGCTCGGCGAGCGAGGACTTGCCGCCGCCAACCGGGCCGAGCAGGTAGAGGATCTGGCGTTTCTCTTCGAGGCCCTGCGCCGCGTGCTTGAAGTAGCCCACGATACGCTCGATCGTGTCTTCCATGCCAAAGAAGCCGTCGAAGGCTTTGTAGCGCTTGATGGTGCGGTTGAAGAATATCCGGCCGAGGCGAGGGTCTTGGGCCGTGTCTACGAATTCGGCTTCGCCGATCGCGGCCACCATCCGCTCCGGTGGTGTCGCGTAGAGCATCTTGTTATCGCGCGCCGCCAGCAACCAATCTCGAAGCGACATCGTTTCAAACCGTTCGCGCGCATAGTCGCGGGTGAAGATGTCGAAGACGTCCAGGTCACTCATAACCGCCGACTCCAATCGTCCGGCGCCCTCCTCGTCTTAAGATTGGGTGGCGCACCGGGCTTACAAGATGGTTGAACCCCCACATGCAAATTTCTGGATCGCTATCGCGTCACGCTGAGATAACAAGGAAAGCGACGACGGAACCGCTTGGTTCCCGTACCGCCTGCAGAAGGCTTCAGCAAAAGCCACGCGATATCTCCCATGCGCGCCGTACTCGGCGCGTCGGTTGCCACTCGCGAACGCTTTCCCTGTCACTGTCGCTTGCCTCTTGCGCCACGATTTGCGGCGGGCATGTGCGATTTGCGACTCAAAGTGTAGCCCTCTCCCAACTTTTGTGAAGGGATTGACAAGGCTAACGGAGCGCAAAGTCGCCGCAGTCGCATAAAGAACACGATTGCAGCCAGACCCTGCCATGATTGCAGCGCGAGCCAAACACAATCCAAGCCAACCCTTCGACGGTGCATCGGTCGAGGGAGGATACGATGGCTGGTCGTTCAGGTGGGCTCGCGCGTCGTTCATGGCTGACGCGAGCATTCGCTGCTTTTGCCGCGTCCGCATTGATATTTGTTGGCTTTCTGCAGGAAGCCGGAGCAGCCCCTGCGCTGCAATCCAAGCTTTCCGTCGAGCGCTCATCGCTCTATCGTGGCGAGACGCGGACGCTCTATGTCCTCGTTCACTTTAATGCGCCAGAGCTCGACCTGCCGCCATCTGCGCGGCCGCCGCTTAACCTTTCCCTCGTCCTCGACCGCTCCGGCTCGATGGCCGACAAAGGCAAGATGGAGTACCTGAAGCAGGCCGCGAAGATGGCGGTCAGCCAGCTCGGCGGCCGCGATACGATCTCGGTTGTCGAGTTCGACGATCAGATCACACTGATGTGGCAGGCGGGACCGGCAGGCGACAAGTCGCGCCTGCTCACCATGATCGACAATCTCAGCCCGCGCGGATCGACCAATATTGCGGGCGGGCTGACGCGCGGCATCGGCGAGACGCACAGCGGTCGCGACAGGCTGAAGTTGGGCCGAGACACGCTGGATCGCGTGATCCTGCTGTCGGACGGGCTCGCCAACACCGGCGTCACCGATCCCGGCGCCATCGCTCACATTGCCGCCGACGCGCGGCGCGATGGCATTCATGTTTCGTCGATCGGGCTCGGCCTCGACTACAACGAGGACTTGATGCAGGCCGTGGCGGAAGCCGGTGGCGGTAAATACTATTACGTCGAGAGCCCGGTCCAGCTGGCGTCCATCTTCCAGCAGGAATTGAAGAGCGCCTTTGCAACGCGGGCGCGCGATGTGCATCTCTCCTTCCACGGCAATAACGCAGTGAAGCGGGCAGAGATGATCGGTTTTGCGGCTTCCAACGGACGCGACGTCACTGCCGACTGGCCTGACTTCTATGCGGGCGAGGAGCGCTCCGTCATGCTGCGGCTGGAAGTCGATGCACGCAAGGTTGGCGCGCTATCGCTGGGCGACTTCCATGTGGCGTGGCGCGATGCGCAAAGCGGCGCGTCCGGCACGGTTACCTTGCCGATCCGTGTCGATGTGACCAACGACGAAGCGATCGCTGACAAGTCGCTGAACCATGACGTCGCGGCACAGGCGGCACTGGCTGAGAGCGAGCGCGGGCTGGCGGCGAATGTGAAGCTGGCCGGCGCTGGCAAAACGAGCGAAGCGCGCGCCGCCAATGCCGCGATCATCGCGGATCTCAAGAAGCGCAACAGCACACTCAATGACGAACGGCTCTCGCGCAAGATCGAAGCACTGAACGTCGAGCAGGATCAGATTTCGAATGCTGCGGCGTCGCCGGTCGCTATGCAGGCGTATCAGAAGGCGTCGAAGCAGCGTCTCTACAATGCCAAGAGTGGCCGACGCTCCGGCGATGCGCTGCAGCTTGGCGACAAGGGG
>DATAHD010000576.1:0-3275 GCA_036263395.1 Rhizomicrobium sp.
GTGGAACCACTCCGGCGCGCGCGCATCGACGGTCTGACGCTCGATCGCGATGATACCTTCGTCGATGATGTCATAGGTGGCGTCGTCGAACTCCTCGAGCGCGATGGCATAGTCCGCCACGTCAAAGATCCTTGCGCATGAACTGGCGGCGGTGCTCGCCGTTCTTCCATTTCAGCTCGGCAAACTGGTGATAGCCAAGCTTCTCGTAGAACGGCTTGGCCTGAAAGCTCATCGTATAGAGCCACGACTCCGTCGCGCCCAGCCGCTTCGCTTCCTCTTCCGCCAGAAGCAGCGCCTTGCTGCCCCATCCCGTGCCACGCACGCTGTCGGCGGTGTAGACCACTTCCATATAGACGGAGTCTGCCGCCAGCCGCCCGATCACGCCGCCAACCACGGTGCCTGCATCGTCGCGGATCGCCGCCACGATCTTGTGCGACGTGAGGCCGGGAACGGCGGCGCCGTTGAACGCCTTCATCCCGGCCATCAGTGCCTGCATCACCTCGTCGTTGTCGTCGCGTTCGAGCGCGAGCTTCATTTGTCCTCCGACACCTGCACCAACAGCTTGCCTGTGTTCTTGCCGGTGAACAGCATGTCGAGCGACGACAGCGCGTTCTCGAGTCCCGGCACGATCGTCGTGTCGTATTTGATCTTGCCCTCGGCCACCCACTTGCCCATTTCGGCGAAGAACTCCCCGAAGCGGTGGAAATAGTCGATGATGATGAAGCCCTCGATCCGCGCGCGCTTCATCAGCACGTTGGTCAGCGACGGCCCCGGCGGCGGTGTTTCGGCATTGTACTGGGAGATCATTCCGCACAGCACGATGCGGGCCTTCATCGCCAGATTCTCCATCACCGCGTCGAGAATCTCGCCGCCGGCGTTCTCGAAGTCGATGTCGATCCCGTTCGGGCATTCGCGCTTCAGCGCCGCCCGCACGTCTTCCTTTTTGTAGTTGATGCAGGCATCGAAGCCGAAGTCCTTGACGAGGTGCTTGCACTTCTCGTCGCTGCCGGCGAGGCCGACCACGCGGCAGCCCTTCAGCTTCGCGATCTGCCCGACGATCTGTCCCACCGCGCCCGCGGCAGCCGATACGACGACGGTCTCGCCCGCCTTCGGCTGACCGAGATCAAGCAATCCGAAATAGGCCGTCGCTCCCGTCGCGCCGAGCACGCTCATGTAAGCGGCGAGGGGAAGGCCCGGCGGCAAAGCCTGACCGCCGCCGATCACCGAATAGTCCTGCCAGCCCATGCCGCCGTTCACAGCGTCGCCTGGCTTCAGGCTGTCGATGTTCGACCGCTCCACGATGCCGATCGTGCCGCCGCGCATCACGTCGCCGATGTTCACCGGCGGCATGTACTGATCCATGTCGCTCATCCAGATGCGGTTGGTCGGATCGAGCGAGAGATACACCGTGCGCACCAGCGCCTGACCCGGGCCAATCTCCGGGATCGGCGATTCCACCAGTTCCAGGTCGCCTGCCTTGATGTCGCCAACGGGGCGTTTCCGCAAAATCCATTGCCGGTTGCTGTTGCGCATAGTTTCCATCCTTCGATTTTTACCGGCCGCGACCCTATCGCGGTGGTCACGACCTTGCGAGGGCGGCTGGCGGCCTCCGTCCGGGAAGGCTATAGCGGCGCGATGACGCGCGTTCTGGCGGCCGCCCTTTTCCTTCTCTTCGCTGTTGTCCCTGCTCAGGCTGTGGAGATCGACTCCGCACCCAAGGTGCACGCCCGCCTGATTGGCGAGCACGACACGGTTCCCCCCGGCGGCACCGTGACGGTCGCGCTCGAAGAGAACATCCGCACTGGCTGGCACACCTATTGGAAGAACCCCGGCGACGCCGGTGCGCCGTCCGATATCAAATGGGATCTGCCGCCCGGCTGGACTGCCGGTCCGATCCAGTGGCCGTACCCCAAGCGCATCCCGGTCACGCCGCTGATGGACTACGGCTATGAGGGCAAAGTCTGGCTTCTGACCGACATTCACGCGCCCGCTGATGCAAGGACTGGCGACGTCGTGACGTTGAAGGCCACGGGAAGCTGGCTCGTCTGCAAGGAAGTCTGCATCCCGGAAGAGGTGAACCTGCAGATCCTGCTGGAGATCGGCCAGCCGCCAGCCGCCGATCCCGAGATTGCCGCGCAATTCGCAAGTGCCCGCGCCTTGCTTCCGATGAAGTCGCCATGGCCGGTCGTGTTTCAGGCAAGCGCTAGGCAACTTGACCTGCTTCTGAAAACCCCGTCGCTCGTGGCCGCCAAACCGCAATCGGCCGATTTCTTCCCGGCCCAGCCCGACATCGTGCAGAACCCCGCGCCGCAGCAGATAGGCTTCAACGGCGATGGCCTTGTCATCCGCATCGTGCCCGGCGCCAAAGCACGCACCACGCACTCCATCGAGGGTGTCGTCGTCCTCACCTCCGCCGATGGCTCGGTGCAGGCTGTCGCTGTGCAGGCGAAACCGGGCACCGTCGCGCCCGCATCCTTCGCTACATCTGCGGCTGGGGAGCTGAGCGTCTGGTTCGCGCTGATCTTCGCGTTCATCGGCGGTCTCATCCTCAACGTCATGCCTTGCGTGCTGCCGGTGCTGGCGATGAAGGTCGTCTCGCTCGCCAACAAGAGCGGCGCCGACAAACGCGAGGCCCGCATTGAAGGTTTCGCCTACAGCCTCGGTGCCATCCTCAGCTTCGTCGCTTTCGGCCTCCTTATCGTCGTGCTGCGTTCCGGCGGCGAGCAGATCGGCTGGGGCTTCCAACTGCAGGAACCGATTGTCGTCGCCGCTTTCGCGCTGCTGCTCTTCGCTGTTGGCCTCAGTCTGTCCGGCAGCCTCGCATTCCCGACGATCACCTTCGGCGGCAACCTCACGCAAAAGGGCGGGGCGCCCGGTGCGTTTTTCACCGGCGTTCTCGCCGTCGCGGTCGCCGCGCCTTGCACCGCGCCCTTTATGGCCGCCGCACTCGGCTTTGCGCTGACACAGCCCGTCGTCATCGCGCTCGGCGTCTTCTTCGCCCTCGGTCTCGGCTTCGCGCTGCCGTTCCTGCTCATCGCGCTCTGGCCCGCCGCGTTACGCCTGTTGCCGAAGCCCGGTGCCTGGATGCTCCGCCTCGAACGCATCCTCGCGCTGCCGATGTATGCCGCTGCGCTCTGGCTGCTGTGGGTCCTATCTCAGCAGACCAGCACCACCGGCGTCGCCGTCACGCTCGCTGCCATGGTCGTGGTCGCCATCGGCGCCTGGCTCTTCACGAGCACGCGCAACAGCGACGACCGCGGCCGCGCGATGGGCAA
>DATAHD010000577.1:0-1986 GCA_036263395.1 Rhizomicrobium sp.
CAGCGTTCGAACGCCATGCGCGTCGGGTTCTGGCTGCGCGAATATTCGTAGCCTTTGTGTACGCCCGGACTTTCCTGCGCGTAGGTGCTGGTCGCGTAGATCGGCACCATCACCGCGCCGGTGGTCGGATCCGGCGATTGGCCGGCGTGGATGGTGCGCGTCGCGAAGGCGAGGCGGTTCTTGATGTCGGTCATGCTTTGGCGGCCTGCAGGCGGATGTGGTTGATGAGGTCGATGCGGGTTATGAGGCCCACAAAGGTGTCGCCGTCGAGCACGATGGCGACTTCGTTGCGTTCGAACAGCGGCGCGAGGCAGTCGAGCTTGTCGTGCACCTGTACGGTGTTGAGTTCGGTCTCCATCGCGGCGCTGACCGGATCCTTGAAACGGGCGGCGCGGTCGTCGCATTCGACATGGGCGAGGATATCGTGCTCGTCGATGATGCCGACGATGTGCTTGTCCTTCACCACCGGCAATTGCGAGACGTCGCCGCTGCGCATGCGGTTGTAGGCAATGAGCAGCGTGTCGTCGGGCGAGACGGTGACGGTGCCGCCGGTGTCGAAACGCCGGGCGATGAGATCGGAGAGATCGCCCGAGAGTTTGCGGTCGGCGAGGCCCTGCTCGATCACCCAATAGTCGTTGTAAACCTTGGAGAGATATTTGTTGCCGCTGTCGGGCACGAGGGTGACGACGCGCTTCTCCTTCGTCTGTTCGCGGCAATAGCGCAGCGCGGCGGCGAGCAGGGTGCCCGACGACGAACCCGCGAGGATGCCTTCT
This sequence comes from Rhizomicrobium sp., assembly GCA_036263395.1. Classification (GTDB taxonomy): domain Bacteria; phylum Pseudomonadota; class Alphaproteobacteria; order Micropepsales; family Micropepsaceae; genus Rhizomicrobium. Next base: position 774 of record DATAHD010000577.1, read on the forward strand.
TTCGACAGCAAGGCGCGGGCGGTTTCGATGCTTTCCTTGTCGGGGATCGCGTAGGCCTTCTTGATGTATTTCAGATCGGCGTTCGGCGGCACGAAGTCCTCGCCGATGCCTTCCACCGTCCACGATCCGGCCTCCACCGTTTTGCCGGTGTTGATCAGCGGCGCGAGGATGGAGCCGACGGGATCGGCGAGGATCATCTCCGTCTTTGGCGAGACACGCGCGAAGAAGCGGGCGAGGCCCGTCATCGTGCCGCCGCTGCCGATGCCGGCGACGACCGCATCGACCTGGTGCAGCATCTGTTCCCAGATCTCGGGACCGGTGGTTTTCTCGTGCGCTTCGGGATTGTGCGGGTTGGCGAACTGATTGACGTAGAAACCGCCGGTTTCATCGGCGATGCGCTGTGCCATGTCCTGATAGTATTCGGGATGGCCCTTGCCGACGTCGCTGCGCGTGATCCGCACCTCGGCGCCGAGCGCGCGCAGATGCTGGATCTTCTCGCGCGCCATCTTGTCGGGCACGATCAGCAAAATCTTGTAGCCCTTGAGGATGCCGACCTGTGCGAGCCCGAGGCCGGTGTTGCCGGCGGTGGCTTCGATGATGGTGCCGCCGGGCTTGAGTGTCCCTTCGCGTTCTGCTGCCTCGATCATCGAGAGCGCGATGCGATCCTTGATCGAGCCGCCGGGATTCTGGTTCTCCAGCTTCACGAACAGCCGGCAGGGACCGATGTCGAAGCGTTTCAGCTCGAGCAGCGGCGTGTCGCCGATCAGATCGAGCGCGGAGCCGTAAACGCGGGGCGAGTTCTTGAACATGGGATAACCGTTTGATGCGGTGCGCCGCGAGCGTACGCCGGAGCGCGGGTTAGTTCAGCCACGAAAAGCAGCGAAGAGTTGGAAGAAAATGGCAGCGCAATCTGCCGTTTGCTCCCAAAGTATCAGCGGCGTCGATATGGCGATCGCAGCTAGCTGCGCCACAACTCTGCGAATTGTGCGAAGGCCGGCGTGTCATAGCTGGCGTTGCCGGCCTCGGCGCGAAACTGCAGCGCTTCGGGATCGAAGTCTGCGAAGGTGAAGCACAGTCGCTCGCCGGACGGTCCTTCGCCGGCAAGCGGCAAGGTCAGTTCCTCCGCGGTAAAGCCGATGCCGTTTGCGCGGCGCACCTGACGGATCGTTTTCATCGCGGCACCCGCAATCACACGTGCGCAGCGCCGCACGCG
>DATAHD010000578.1:0-5489 GCA_036263395.1 Rhizomicrobium sp.
CAGTGGCCGACGTTCTTTGACGTATGCCGCGAGCGGCTGAAGCCGGGCGGCATCGCGACGTTGCAGATCATCACCATCGCGAACGACCGGCTGGAAGGCTATCGCCGCAATCCGGATTTCATCCAGCTTTATATCTTCCCCGGCGGGATGCTGCCCTCGCCCGAAGCGCTAAACGATGTGGCGCAAAAAGCCGGACTGGGGATCGAGACGATGCGGACGTTTGCCGTGTCGTACGCCGACACCCTGCGCGAGTGGCGCGACCGCTTCGATGCCGCGTGGCCGAAGATCGCACCGCTGGGCTTCGACGAGCGCTTCAAACGGATGTGGGATTTCTATCTCGCCTATTGCGAAGGCGGTTTTCGTTCGGGCGCGATCGACGTCGGTCAGTTCAAGTTGACCCGGGCGTAAGTTTGCGCGACGCGCGCGCGCCCGCCACAATGGCGTCATGAGCATTCCCGAATACACACCGTACGATCTGCCGCCCGAAGCGCTCGCGTTGCGCGACGAGGTGCGGGCGTTTCTGGCCACCGAGATGCCGCCGATGACGGCGGCCGACAAGGCGCATTCCTGGATGGGCAGCAGCGCGGAGTTCTCGCGCAAGCTCGGCGCGCGCGGCTGGGTCGGCATGACCTTGCCGAAGAAATATGGCGGGCATGAACGCGGCTATGCCGAACGCTATGTCGTGATTGAAGAGACACTGGCGGCCGGTGCGCCGGTTGGTTTCCACTGGATCGCAGACCGCCAATCGGGACCCCTGCTGCTGCGCTTCGGCACGGAGGATCAGCGCGAGCGGCTGTTGCCGGGTATCGCGAAAGGCGAACTCTGCTTCTGCATCGGCATGAGCGAGCCGGGTGCAGGGTCGGATCTTGCCGGCGTGCGCACGCGCGGCGTGAAGGTCGACGGCGGCTGGAAAGTGAGCGGCCAGAAGATCTGGACCTCCAACGCGCACATCGCGAACTACATGATCGCGCTGGTGCGGACCCAGGATGGCGAGCGGCATGCGGGGCTATCGCAGCTGCTGATCGATATGACCTCGCCTGGCTTGACCGTGCGGCCGATCGAGAACCTGACCGGTGGCGCGGACTTCAACGAGGTCTTCTTCGACGACGTGTTCGTGCCCGAAAACATGCTGGTCGGACAGGACGGCAACGGCTGGGCGCAGGTGAACGCGGAACTGGCGTTCGAACGGTCTGGGCCGGAGCGCTATCTGTCGTCGATCCGTATCGTGCAGGAGTTTCTGCGCATCGTCGGCGACAAGCCGACGGAAGCGGAGCGGCAATTCCTCGGCAAGGTTGCGGCGCAGATGTGGGTGCTGCGGCAGATGTCGCTGTCGGTCGCGGGCCAGCTGGAGCGCGGCGAAGACCCGCGCGCCGCGGCGACCATCGTGAAGGACCTCGGCACCACCCTGGAGCAGGACATTCCGCGGCTGGTGCAGGCACTCGCGCCGGCAAACACGGACGATGCGTTCGAGGCGACGCTGACCTACCTGCTGCAGGCATCGCCGTCGTTCTCGTTGCGCGGCGGCACACGCGAAATTTTGCGCGGCATCATCGCGCGGGAGCTGGGCCTACGATGAAAGACACGCTGCTGATCGAGAGCGTCGAGAAGGCCTATGCGGGCTGCACCGGCAACCTGCGCGGCGATCGCACGATCCTGCGCGACTTCGTCCTGCTGCTCGTACCGGAAGACAAGAACGGCTACGGCGGGCGCTGGGTCGATGCCTATGAGGTGGCGAAGATCGCGGGGCGGTCGGAGTCCGGCTATGCGCTGACCGACGACATCGTATTCCGGCACATCGAGACAAGCGACGCGGATTGGCCCGAAGACCGCATGGTCGAGGCTTACACCGCGATGCGCGCCGCGATGATGGCGGGCGCAATGGAAGCGGCGCTGACGCTTTCGGTGGATTATGTGCGCGAGCGCAAGCAGTTCGGCAAACCGCTGGCGAGTTTTCAGGCGATCCAGCAGCAGCTGGCGCAGTTCGCGGAAGAGACAGCAGCGACGAGCGCGGCGGCGCTGGCCGCGTGTCATGCGCTGGATCAGGGCCGCGCCTCCTTCGCCTGTGCGGCGGCCAAGCTGCGCGCGAACATGGCGGTGGATATCGTGACATCAGTCGCGCATCAGGTGCACGGCGCGATGGGCTTCACGAAGGAATACAAGCTGCAGGCGTTGACCAAAAAGCTGTGGGCCTGGCGCAGCAACGGCGGGAATGACCGCGTGTGGGCGGACAAACTCGGCGCTGCGATTGCGGCGCAGGGTGAGAGCGGATTCTGGGCGACGCTGACGGAGCCATCCGCCCTCACGGTATGAGTGCGGCGTCCCGCCGCCGCGCGTTTTGCTTTCTGATGATCGAAAACTCCAACCCCGACTCCACAATCGCGTCGATGATCGGCCAAAGGTCGGGCACGATGCGGAGTTCGATTTCGGCGGCGGCGTGGAGCGCCAGCAGGTCTCCAAGCGGCTCGACGGACAGCGGCTCTATCGTTTGCATGGTGCTGAAGTATCCGGCCGCTTTGTCATAGACACCGAACGGCGCTGCATCGAAGCGATAGACGTACATCCGGCAGACGCGCATCCGCTCCAGCCAATCGGTTTCGATAGCGTGCATACGGCCGCTGGCGCCCATGCCGATGAGGCTGCGGCCAATCTCGGTCAGCGGCTTGCCGATGCTCCAGCAGGTGGCGCGCGGGGCTTCGCGGGGAAACCAGAAGCCGGGGGCATGTGCATCATCGACCGCCCACACCATCGGCGGATTGTGCGGCGAACTTGCGGGAACGTGTGGCGCGAAGACCCGGATGTCCGGATTTTCAGAAAAATGCAGCAAGGTATCGGCAGGCATTTGCCGCTATAACTACGCTCCACCGCCCTTCCCCGCCAGAGATCATGACCAGCAGCGAAATCGAATGTCCCGCCGCCGATGCGGCCGCGCCACAGCCGATCAAAGGCTGGATCGTACTGGTGGCACCGATCCTGGGGACCGTGATCTTTGCGGTGCTGGGGATCATCGCGGTCATCGTCTATGCGGTGAAAACCGGGGACATGAACGCGAACGCGTTCCGCGATCTGCTGTCCCAGTCGCCTTACGCGTATTACATCGGCACCGGCGTCAGTGGCCTCTTCTATGTGTGCCTGCTGTTCTCGGCGTGGCTGCTGTTGCCAAAGCGCGGGCCGGCGTCGCTGGCGAGCTACTTCGCACCGGTGTCGTTTGGCGCGCTGGCAACCGGCGCGCTGTCCGCCGTGGCGATGGCGCTGTTCGTCGGGCCGGCGCTGTATGCGGCAACCAACTACTTCCACCTCGATCTGAAACCGACGACCAGCGAGATGATGCTGGTGCCGAAGAATGTGGCCGAGCTCATCACCGTGCTGGTGTTCGGGGCGTTGATCGCGCCGCTGGTCGAGGAAGTGTATTTCCGCGGCCTTTTCCTGCGCTGGTTGCGCAAGTGGATGTGGGTGGTCTTCGCCATCGCGATCAATTCTCTGGCATTTGCCGGCCTGCACTTCCGCTTCATCAGCCACGCCGGGCTCGGCGGCATTGTCGTTACGGCAGCACTGATGATCCCCGGTGTGGTGCTGGCGATTCTCGCGGTACGCACGAAATCGTTGTGGCCCGGCGTTCTCGCGCATGGCGTCTACAACGGCCTGCTGCTCGCGCTGAGCTTCATCTCGCCGGACGCCGGTTGAGCTTCCTTGTTCCTGATGCTGCTTCGCGCGATAAGCTCGAGGCAGGGAACGGAGGAAACGTCATGGCCGATATCACGGCGGACTACATCATCGTGGGCGCAGGCTCGGCAGGCTGCGTGCTGGCCAATCGCTTGAGCGAAGACGGCCGCAACCGCGTGCTGCTTCTCGAAGCGGGCGGCGATGACCGGCCGCTGAAAGAGCTTGGCCAGTTCTTCTCCAACATGATGATCCACATTCCCGTCGGCTACGCGCAGACGCTGAAGGATCCGAAGGTCAACTGGCTGTACGAGACCGAGCCCGATCCGGGCACCGGCGGACGCACGCATGTGTGGCCGCGCGGCAAGGTGCTGGGCGGATCGTCCTCGATCAACGGCTTGATCTACATCCGCGGTCAGCATGACGACTACAATGGCTGGCGGCAGTTGGGCTGCGAAGGCTGGGGCTGGGAAGACGTGTTCGCCTATTTCCGCCGCGCCGAGCATCAGGAGCGCGGCGCCGACGACTGGCATTCGACGGGCGGGCCGCTGAACGTGTCCGATCCGCGCGACAGCCACGAGGTTTCGAACGCCGTCGTTGACGCGTGCATGCAGGCGGGCCTGCCGAAGCGCGATATCAACGGCGAAGATCAGGAAGGCGTCGCCTGGTATCAGCTGACGGTGAAGAACGGGCAGCGCTGTTCGGCGGCGGTGGCCTATCTGCATCCGGCGATGAAGCGGGCGAACCTGCAGGTCGAAACGCGGGCGCTGGCGTCGCGCGTGATCTTCGAAGGCAAGCGCGCGGTCGGCGTGGAGTTTCGCCAGAACGGGCAAGTGCGCGTCGCGCGCGCGAACAAGGAAGTGATCCTGTCCGGCGGCGCGGTGAACTCGCCGCAGTTGCTGCAGCTGTCGGGCGTTGGGCCGGGCGAGCTGCTGCAGCAGCACGGCATTCCGGTGGTGTCCGATCTGCTGGGTGTCGGCGAGAACCTGCAGGATCACTATGTGATCTCGATGCAGTACCGGTTGCGGCCCGACATCATCTCGGTGAACGAGCTGACGCGCGGCATCCGTTTTGTCGGCGAGACGATCAAATACGCGACGCAGCGGCGCGGGCTGCTGACCCTGTCGGCGGCGCATATCGCGGCGTTCTGCAAATCGCGGCCGGAGCTTTCGGGCCCGGATATCCAGTTCCACATTCTCCCGGCGACGATGGACCTGCAGAAGATCTTGCTGGAGCAGAAAACGGAGCTGGAGCGCCAACCGGGGCTCACCATCGCGCCGTGTCAGCTGCGCCCGGAATCGCGTGGCCATATCCGTATCAAGTCGAACGACCCGAGCGTCTATCCATCGATCGTCGCGAACTACCTATCGGATTCGATCGACCAGCAGGTGGCGATTGCGGAGCTGAAGTGGGGCCGCAAGATCGCGTCGCAAGACGCGCTGAAGCCATACATCGTGAACGAGATCGTGCCGGGAGACGCCATCGCGACGGACGAGCAGCTGCTCGAATACGCACGCGGCGCCGGGACAACGATCTATCACCCGGTCGGCACGTGCCAGATGGGCCACGGCGCGCGCGCGGTGGTCGATCCGCAGCTGCGGGTACATGGCGTCGAAGGCCTGCGCGTGGTCGATGCCTCGATCATGCCGCGCCTTGTGTCGGGCAACACGAACGCGCCGACGATCATGGTCGCGGAGAAGGCGTCGGATATGATCCTCGGCAAACCGGCGCTAGCGGCGGCGTAATCCTCCACCCCTCCACGAGCGAAGCGAGCTTGAGGGGGCGGCAGCGCGAAGCGCTGACGGGGGAGGACGTCACCGCGGCCGCACGCT
>DATAHD010000579.1:0-5877 GCA_036263395.1 Rhizomicrobium sp.
ACAGGCCGAGGATGTCGAACTCGGTCTCCAGCTGCATCTCTTCGACGACATCATCGTCGGGGAAGTCCTGCACCATGAAGACGATGTCGCCGGTCAGGCCGCGAAACTCACCGGGCAGGGCGGCGAACGCCTCGCGCGCCAGTGCCTCCAGATCGTCCAGCGATGGCGCTTCGATTTCTGACCAGTTCATTTTCCCAAGCTCCGTCATCGCTCACTTCATGCGGGCGACCCAATTTTCTTCTGACCGAAAATGGGGCACCCGGACAAGCCGGGTGATGACGGTGTATTATCGGATGAAACCCGTTGGAAGTATGACAATGAAGAAGCTCGAAGCCGCCGCGCGCAAGGCCGCGCTCGTCGAATTGCCGAAGTGGTCCGAGGTTCAGGGCCGCGACGCGATCACCCGCAAGTTCGAGTTCAAGGACTTCAACGCCGCCTTCGGCTTCATGACGCGCACGGCCCTGCTCGCCGACAAGATGGATCACCATCCGGAGTGGTTCAACGTCTACAACAAAGTCGACGTAACCCTCTCCACCCATGATGCCGGCGGCGTGACGCAAAACGATATCGACATGGCGAAGGCGATGGAGGGGTATGCTAGCTGATGATGAGCAAGCGTGAAGCTGATATTTCCCATCGTCCGTTAGCCCCTCGCGCGAGTGTAAGTCCCCACGACTCGGAGTTCAGCGGTCCATAAGCGACCAGATAAGCGACGTGTGCTTCGGTTGCGTCGGCATTGAATTTGACGCGGCCGAAGGAAACGCGGGGACGCTGGAATAGATAATGCGCGTATCCACCTGAACCATCCCGGTGCTTCGAGATTGTGTCCATCAAGGCCGTGCAGCTGGCCAGATCTGCTTCGTCCTTGTTGAAGCCGGCAACGGGGGTGACCTGAGCATGCGCTGGAAAGGTACTTGGCGCATCCGTATTGGGCGGCAATTTGGAAAGTCGATCGGGATCGTCCAGACTTAGGATGAGGTCGGAAATAGCTTCGCACTCTGCCGTTGGTACCGGTGGCAATGGCGGTGTGCTTGCGCAGCCGCTCATTGCCAGCAATGCCAAGAGAATAGAAGCACGCAACATTGCCTAGACGGTGAACTTGTAGCCGTTCCCATCCTTCACAATTCGTCCCGCCGTTGGCGCCGCGAAGTGCGTGCCGATCACCAGCGTTGGCTTGTCGCCGAAGTCCTTCACGAACGCATGGCGCGTCGCCGCTGCCGTCTTCGCGTCGCTGTCGAAGCGGTCGTCCCAATCCGGGTGCGTGAACTGCGACGGGTGATGCACCATGTCGCCGGTGATGACGGCGCTCTCGCCCTTCGACTCGATCACCACGCTGACATGGCCCGGCGTGTGGCCGGTAGTGCCCATCAGGCGGATCTCCGGTGAGATGCGGTGGTTGAGCTCCACCATCTGCGCGAGCCCACTGTCGAACACCGGCTTCACGGAGTCGCCGAGGATGTTCTGCTGTTCCTCATCGCCTTCCTTCGACCAGTGCTCGTATTCGAGCTTGCCGATCAGGTAGTGCGCGTTCGGGAAAGTCGGCACCCACTTGTCGCCTTCCTTCATCGTGTTCCAGCCGACGTGGTCGACATGCAGATGCGTGCAGACCACCGCGTTCACGCTCTCACGCGTCCAACCGGCGGCGGCGAGGTGTTCGAGGAACGGCGTCGAGAGGCCCTGGTTCTGCGTGATGCCGCGCGGCTTGTCGTTGCCGATGCAGGTGTCGACGACAAGGCGCATGCCCGGCGCCTCCACCAGCAGCGCATGGATCGACATCAACAGCTGATCGTCTTCGTTGACGAAGTGCGGATAGAGCCACGGCATCTTGCGCAGCTCCTCCGGCGTCGCCTGCGGCAGCAGCGAGTGTTTCGGATTGTACTTGACCGGCAGTTCCATCTCGACGATCCGCTTGACCGTCACATCGCCGATTTTCCACTGCAGCATAAATCTCTCCCCGGAGGTTCCCTGCCCGAAGGCTAACACGGAACGCTCAGGCGCAAAGCCCGTTGTAACCCCGGAGATTTGATCAACGGGAGATAGTTCATGGCAGACAATACAGGTGGCGGCGGCACGTCCATGCTCGCCTTTCTGGTCGGCGGCCTTCTGGTGGCCGTCGTTGTGCTCGGTTTCTTCATGTATTCCGGCGGTCATATGGGCGGTACCAGCGTCAGCGTGCCCTCGCATATGAGCGTGGACGTGAAGCCGGGCGGGCTGAACGTCTACTAACGGCGCAGGCCCTCGATCATTCTGCGGAAGGCGGCCGTGAGTTCGCGTGCCGCCTTTTTCGCATCCGCCGCGGTGGCGCAGATCAGCGACGCCTCCATGATCATGCCCATCAGAAGGTGCGTCATGGCATCGACCTCGCGCTCGCTCGCTTTGTCGCCCAGCACATAAGCCACCGCGCGCTTTGCTCCGGCGCCAAAGTGACGGTCATCGATCTCGCGCCATTTGCGCCAACCGATCACAGCGGGGCCGTCGATGAGTAAGATCTGTTTGGTGCCGGGTTCGGTCGCGGCGTTCAGATAATGCAGAACGCCTGAGGCCATGCGGTCCAACGGATCGGTCATTTTGCGCTGCGCCGCCGGCCGGGGCAGGGCGGCAATCGCTTCCTGCACATCCTCCAGCACGCGGGTGAAGATTTCTTCCTTCGATTTGAAGTGATGATAGACCGCGCCCTTCGCCACGCCCGCGGCGGCGGCGACGTCGTCGATGCTCGTTGCCTCAAAGCCGTTCGTCGCAAACAGCTTGTGCCCCGCCGCAAGAATGGCGGCGATCGTGGCGGTGCTGCGTTCGGACTGGCGGACCATCTGTCACGGATAGCACGGTTGACCGTCCGACTGTCAGTCGGTATTTACAGACTCGTGGTCTGTAAATAGATTGCGTCATGCACGAAACCACCATCCTCGGCGCCGCCGGCCTGTCGTTGTTCATGCTCGGCCTTCTCAACGGCTTCGTGATCCCGCTCGGTCGCAGCCCCCGCATCGGCCTCTCGGCGCATCTGACGGGCGTGCAGAGCGGCACGTTTCTGATCGCCGCCGGTCTCTTCTGGCCGTTGATGCACCTGCCGCCGCTGTGGAGCACGATCCTGTGCCACGCACTCTGGATTTCGCTCTACGCCGTCTGGCTCTCGCTGCTGCTCGCGGGCCTGTTCGGCGCGGGACGTGGTCTGCCCATCGCGGGGCAGGGCATCACGACGACGCCGGCGCGCCAGCTTGTCGTTTCGATCCTGCTGATCGGCGGCTCGTTCGGTGTCGCGCTCGCCGTTGCCGGAATGCTGGCGGTTTGGGCCTTCGCCTAGTTCCAGCGGCGCAGCGCGATCAGCGCCAGCGCGACGGTTGCGATGATAGCGCCCGCAACGAACGTGGCAGGTGCGCCGTACACGTCCCACAGGGCGCCGGCCAGCGTGCTTGCAATCAGCACGGCCACACCCGTCACCGCGTTGTAGGCACCAAACGCGCTGCCGCGATGTGTCGCCGGCGCTGCGTCGGCGACCATCGCCGACAAAAGCCCCTGTGTCAGGCCCATGTGCAGACCCCACAACGCAACGCCGATCCCGAACACGGTGAGGTCGTGCGCCGCTGCCAATGCGACATCGGCCCCGACCAGCGCGACTGTGCCTGCAACCAGCAACCACTTCCGCCCGATCCGATCGGACAGCGCACCCGCTGGATAAGATGAAAATGTGTAGACGACATTCATCAGCACCATCACCAGCGGCGCAAAGGCGAGCGTCACGCCGAGCGACGTGCCGCGCAGGATGAGAAACGCTTCGCTGAAGCGCGCCAGGGTCAGCACCGATGCCGCCGACACCGTCAGCCAGAACGATGCCGGCAGGTTCGCCGCTTCGCGCAGCGACAGCTTCGTCTTCGCAACAGCACCTGCGTGATCCTCCGGCTCGCGAACGAGGAGGATGATGGTGAGAACGCAGAGAATGGCAGGTAGCACGGCCCACCACAGAACGCCGCGGACATTGTCCGCGAGCAGGTAAAGCAGCACCGCCGCCGACAACGGTCCGATCACCGCGCCGACGGTGTCGAGCGCCTGGCGCAAACCGAACGCTGCACCGAGCAATTGCGGCGGCGTGACATCGGCGAGCAGCGCATCGCGCGGTGCGCCGCGTATGCCTTTGCCGATGCGGTCAGTGAACCGCGCCGTCGCCACCATCGCGATGCTGCCGGCAAGTGGAAACAGCGGCTTGCTGAGTGCGGCGAGACCGTAGCCGAACAGGATCCACGGCTTGCGTTTCGCTGAGCGGTCGGAGAGATAGCCGCTGAAGAGCTTGGCGAACTGCGCGATCGCCTCCGCCGTGCCTTCAATCCCACCGATGACGGCCATCGATGCGCCGAGCGTCGTCGCCAGAAACAGCGGCAGCACGCTGTGCACCAACTCCGAGCTCGTATCCATCAGCAGGCTGACGAGACCCAGTGTCCAAACCGTACGCGGCAGTTGCGTGGTCTGGCTGTCGATGGTGCTCATGTCTCGCTACCCGAACAGCCGTGTGAAGATCGCCTTGTCGCTCACGAAGATCGTGGAATAGCCGAAACACATCGTGGTAATCTGCACCACGGCCACCGCGACGAAGACCAGCGCGCCGCCTAGCGGCGGCACATTGCTCCGTGTACGGAACGCCATGACCAATCCCGCGATGCACGCCAGCATGCCGGCGATACTCATCGCGGTTTCGAGTGGGTTGAACATCTTGTCGAACGGCGGCGGCAGGATGAACAGGAACAGCCGCACGATCAGAAACAGCACCAGCCACACCGCGAACACCGGCATGGCCGTCCACGGCGTGAGTTGTGCCCCGCGCCAGCCGAGCACGACCACCAACCAGACCGGCGCACTCTGCACCAGATAGTGCAGCACGCTGTCACTCGCGAGGCCCGCGATGACCAGCGTGGCGATCAACGCCAGCGCGCAAAACGCAACGGCCCGCCCCCGCGCCATGCGCTACTTCTTCGGCCCGTTCTTCACCAGATCGGTGACCACCGTCGGATCGGCGAGGGTGGTTGTGTCGCCGAGGTTCGACGTGTCGCCCTCCGCGATCTTGCGCAGGATGCGGCGCATGATCTTACCGGAGCGGGTCTTCGGCAAACCCGGCGCGAACTGAATCACGTCGGGTTTCGCGATCGGCCCGATCTCCTTGCCGACCCACTGCACCAGCTCCTTGTTCAGCGCATCGGTCGGCGTGACGCCCACCTTCAGCGTGACATAGGCGTAGATGCCCTGGCCTTTGATGTCGTGCGGATAACCAACGACCGCGGCCTCTGCGACCTGCGAGTTACCCACCAGTGCGCTCTCGACCTCCGCCGTGCCGAGGCGATGGCCTGACACGTTGATCACGTCATCGACGCGGCCGGTGATCCAGTAATAGCCGTCTTCATCGCGGCGGCAGCCATCACCCGTGAAGTACTTGCCGCGATAGGTCTTGAAGTAGGTGTCGATGAAGCGCTGGTGATCGCCATAGACCGTGCGCATCTGCCCCGGCCACGATTCCAGCAGCACGAGATTGCCGCTCGTCGCGCCTTCCAGAATGCCACCCTCGGCATCGACCAGCTGCGGCTGGATGCCGAACAGCGGCTTGGTCGCCGAGCCGGGTTTGAGGTCGGTCGCGCCGGGCAGCGGCGAGATGAGGATGCCGCCGGTCTCCGTCTGCCACCACGTATCGACGATCGGGCAGCGGCTGTCGCCGACGGTGCGATAGTACCAAAGCCACGCCTCGGGATTGATCGGCTCGCCCACCGAGCCGAGCAGGCGCAGCGAGGCGCGCGAGGTCTTCTTCACCGGCGCGTCGCCGGCCTGCATCAACGCGCGGATCGCGGTCGGCGCCGTGTAGAAGATGTTGACCTTGTGCTTGTCGATGACTTCCCAGAAGCG
>DATAHD010000580.1:0-6148 GCA_036263395.1 Rhizomicrobium sp.
GTTCGAGGTCGTCGATCCCACCGCTCGCATGCACGGCTTCGGTTCGCCCCGCGCCGCCATCGAAGCGAAACCGCTGCAGACCTTGCAGATGATCTGTGCCAGCCGCGCGGCGCAGGTGAAGCACGCGCCGGACAAGCGGCCTTTCCTCGTCAGCCGCTCCGGCTCGGCGGGGATGCAGCGGTACGTGCAGACGTGGTCGGGCGACAATTACACGAGCTGGGAGACGCTGAGATTCAACATCCGCATGGGGCTCGGCCTCGCGCTCAGCGGCATCTCCAACACCGGACACGATGTCGGTGGCTTCGACGGGCCGAAGCCGGATGCGGAACTGTTCGTGCGCTGGGTGGCGTTCGGCATCTTCATGCCGCGCTTCTCTATCCATTCGTGGAACAGCGACCGCACCGCCAACGAACCGTGGATGCACCCAGAGGTGACGGGCGCGGTGCGCGATCTGATCAAGCTGCGGTATCGGTTGCTGCCGTATCTGTATAACCTCACCTGGCGCTACGCGCAGACTTGTGAGCCGATCATCCGGCCGGTGTTCGCGGAATTTCCGGACGACGCGCGCGTCGCTGTCGAGAGCGACGATTTCATGCTCGGTGCTTCGTTGCTGGCCGCACCGGTGGTCGAACCGGGCGCAACGACGCGCGCAGTGTATCTGCCGGCCGGTGCCGATTGGTACGACTGGTGGACGGGCGAGCTTCTGGCTGGTGGCCAGACGATCACCCGCGACGCACCCTATGACCGCCCGCCCCTGTTCGCCCGCGCCGGCAGTGTGATCGCGCTGAACGTCGCCGATCAGCACTTCGCGTCTCGCTCCGACAAGCGCGGCTTTGCCGTGTTCCCACGCGCGGACGGCGAGGCGTTCACCGCCGATGTGTTCGACGACGATGGCGTGAGCGAGCGGTGGCGGCATGGCGAATACGCGCTGTGGCGCGTGCATGTCGAAGGAGACGACGCTGTGATGAGCGTGATGGTGACGGAGGAAAACGGCGCGACGGTCAGTGGCGGCTTGGATTTTGTGTTGCCGGGTGGGCGACAGTATCCTCGCTGAGCTAACCTTAGCGGTCTGACAATCGAAGGAAGCGGTTACAACTTCGCCAGTTTCCGTCCCGCGGCTTCCAGCGATCCTGCTGCCTTTGACATGCCTTTCCATGGATCGGCGCGTTTCAGCAGCGTCTTCGCGTTGAAGATCCCGAACTCCTTCGGGTTCAGCTTTGGCGTCAACTCACTCCACTTCAGCGGCAGTGCGATGGTGGCGCCTTCTCTCGCGCGCGGTGACCACGCAGATACTGCGGTCGCCATGCGGTCGTTGCGCAGGTAGTCGAGGAAGATCTTACCGCCGCGCTGCTTCTTCGCCATGTTGGTCGTGTAGCGCTCGGGATCGTCCTTCTCCATCGTCTGACAGAGGACGTGGCTGAACAGCTTCGCATCGGCCCAGTCGATCGGCGACTTCGGCGTGCCCTTGATCGGCGTGACGACGTGGATGCCCTTGCCGCCGGTGGTCTTCACGAAGGCGGTGAGGCCACAGGCTTCGATCCGCTCTTTCATCTCCTTCGCGGCGACGATCACGTCGGCGAACGAGACATCTTCATTGGGGTCGAGATCGAAGATCAGCCGTCCCGGTGTTTCCGGATCGCCGGGCTTCGAACCCCACGGATGGATTTCCAGAACGCCGGCCTGACCAAGCGCCACCAAGTCCGACGCTTTCTCCACCGCGAGGAACGGCTTTTTATCGCCCTGCACCTTCATGGTGCTGATCTTGCCAGCCGCGCCCATCAGTTCGTGGCGCTGGAAGAACTTCTCGCCGTTGATACCATCCGGCGCGCGCACCAGTGACAGCGGACGGCCCTTCAGTTCGTCGAGCAGACGATCGGCCGCGAGTTCGTAGTACTGCGCGAGTTCAAGCTTGGTGATCTCCGGACTCGTCTTCGATGCCGGCCACAGCACCTTGTTCGGGTTGCTGATGGTGATGCCCAGAACGTCCGGCTCACCGCGCGCGGCTGGCTTCGCGGTGATGATCGCGGACTTCTTGGGTGTCGCTTTCTTTGGTGCGGCTTTGGCCATGTCCGGTTCTTCCTCTTCGATCTCCGGATGCGGTTCGAGAACAACGGACAGGGCGTCCTTGTCGTTGCGCAGTCCTTTGAACGCTGCCTGGCGCAGCAGGCCGTCGGTGGTGATGTTGGCGAACTCGACCTCCGCCACCTGCTCCGGCTTTACCCAATTGATATTCGCCTCCCGCGGCATGCTGATGTGTTTGGCGAAGGGCGATTTGGGCTGACGCAGTGGCTTCAGCGCGTCGAGAATCTGCCCCGTGTTCTCGGCGTTGTAGCCGGTGCCGACGCGCCCCAGATAGACAAAGTCCTTGCCGCGATGCACGCCGATCAACAGCGAGCGAACTTTGCGGTTGTCGCCCCACCAGCCGCCGATCACCACTTCCTGCCCCGCACGGCATTTCGATTTCGTCCAGGTATCGGTGCGGCCCGACTTGTAGGTCGCGCTGAGGCTCTTGGAGATGATGCCTTCCATCCCGGCCTGACGCGCTGCCTCCAGCAGCGCAGCGCCGTTGGTCTTGAAATGCTCGACATAGCGGATGCGCGTGTCGATGTTCACCATCTCGATCAATTCTTCGAGTAGCTGCTTGCGCGTCTCGAGCGGCTCGCCGCGCAGATCGCGGCCCTGAAGCCACAACAGGTCGAACACAAAAAACACCAGCCCGCCGGTTTTTCCCGATGACAGCGCGTCTTGCAGCATCGCAAAGCTCGTCACGCCCTTCTTGTCGAGCGCGACAATCTCACCATCCAGCATGCTATCGGGATAGTGCTTCAGCGCCGCCGCGACTTCCGGATAGCGCGCCGCCCAGTCGAGGCCCTTGCGCGTGAGCAGCTGCACCTTGCCGCGTTCGATGCGCGCTTCGGTGCGATAGCCGTCGAACTTGATCTCACGCACCCAGCGCGGACCGACGGGCGGTGCGTCGACCGTCTTGGCAAGTTGATGCTCAACGAAATCCGGCAGCGGCGCTTTCTTGCCTACCGTGCCGCGCGCCTTCGCACCGGCGCCTTGCGTGGTGCGGTCGTCGTCCGCTTGCGAGTCTTTTTTTTTGAGCCGTCGTTGGTTTTGGCACGCGCCTCCGCCGCATCACCGCGGTTGGAGTGCCACACGGCGCTCTTCTTGTTGGCCGCGATCTCTTCCAGCGTGCGCCCCGTCTTCACCGACGTATCGGCGGCGAGCAGCGCATCCTCCTCGCCGGGCATCGCCGCGGCGTCTTTCTCTTTGATCAGCAGCCAGTTGCGGCTCGGCCGGTTGCTCGGGCGGCCATACTTGTCTTTCTCGCGCAGGCGGATGAGGGCCCAGCCGCCATGCATGCGTTCACCATCGAGTTCGATCTTGAGATGTCCGTTGCGCAGGTCCTCGTGCACCGACTGGTCGAGCTTCGGCGCCCACGTGCCACGATCCCACAGCTGCACTGTCCCGCCGCCGTATTCGCCGCCCGGGATCGTGCCTTCGAACGTGCCGTAATCGAGCGGATGGTCCTCCACCTCGACCGCCAGCCGCTTCACGGCGGGATCGACCGAGGGGACTTTCGTCACTGCCCAGCTTTTATAAACGCCGTCGAGTTCAAGGCGCAGGTCATAGTGCAGCCGCGTCGCCGCGTGCCGCTGGATCACAAAACGGTTCCCTTTTGCACGGCCGATTTTGCCGGGCGGTTCCTTTGTGACTGTGAAATCGCGCTTCTTGTTGTAGAGCGAAAGCCGCGCCATTGCGCGCTATATCCCCTTAACGACCACCATAACCAGCAGGAACACTAGCACGATTCCGATCGTCCCGCTGGGGGTATAGCCCCACGGACGGCTGTAACCCCAGATCGGCCAGGCGGCGAACAGGGCCAGCAGAAGCACAACAATGGCGATCGTTCCCAACATTTTCTTCCGAGCGTCGCTCTACGTCCTTGCACTATAGAACCGTTGAAAAGAGCGAATGTTCCGACCGTAATCTTGCCCCAATCGGCGTCCTGTGCATCGCTGCACCTTCAATAACACAAAGGAAAACGCGATGAAGGCTGCAGTCTACTACGAAAACGGCGAACCGGATGTCCTGAAGTATGAGGACGTGCCGGACCCGGAGTGCCATCCCAAGGGCATCGTCATCAAGGTGGAAGCGGTGTCGATCGAAGGCGGCGACACCTTGAACCGCTGGCGCGGCCCGCTCGTCACCCATCCGCACATCGTCGGCTATCAGGCGGCGGGCGAGATCGTCGAAGTCGGCAGCGAGGTCACCAACCTGCGCGTCGGCCAGAAGGTCGCGACCACCGGTGCGTTCGGCAGCCATGCCGAGCTGCGTGCCGTGCCGGCTCGTACCGCGTGGGTCATTCCGCCGGGCGCCGATGTGAAGGCTTGCTCCGTCGTGCCGGTGGCATTCGGCACGGCGCATGACTGCCTGTTCGAGTTCGGCCACCTGAAAAAGGGTGAGACGGTGCTGGTCCAGGCCGGTGCCAGCGGTGTTGGCCACGCCGCGATCCAGCTTGCGAAACAGGCCGGTGCAACGGTGTTTGCGACCGCGTCGAGCGACGACCGTCTCGAGAAGCTCAAGCCGCTCGGCCTCGACGTCGGCATCAATTATCAGCGCGACGATGTCGTGAAGACGGTGATGAAGCTGACCGACAACAAGGGCGTGAATCTCGTTGTCGATTCCGTTGGCGGCTCGACGCTGCAGGGAAGCCTCCTGTCGCTGGGCTATCGCGGCCGGGTGACGATGGTCGGCAATGCGGGACGCGAGAGCATCAAGCTCGACGTCGGCACGATGATGGGCGGCAATCGCACGCTGACCGGCGTCTTCCTCGGCGCCGAGATCAACACGGACCGTGCGCACGACATGATCCAGTCGCTCGTCCAGGACGTCGCCGACGGCAAGTTGAAGGTGATGATCGACAAGACGTTCAAACTGTCGGAAGCCGCGGCCGCGCATCGCTACATCGAAAGCCGTCAGGCCGTCGGCCGCGTGCTGCTCATTCCTTAACAACACAAACGCATGCGATGCTTTCGCACAGCGCCGTTAATAGAGATTAACGGCGCTGTTCTCGTTTCGGGCAAAATATTTTTCGTTAACGCGATGGCGTTAATACTCATTAACGCGAGTCGATCCTTGTTGCGGATCAAGGCTTTGATGCTGAATCGAAGCCCGCAACAGCGTTGCTGCAAAGTCTCGTCTGTATTTGTCCGTATACCAATTAACCCATTCATCCACGATGTTGAGTGTGTTAAAATAGGGTTAACGACAATCGGAAAAGGTTAATGTCATGTTGGTAGACACGACCTCGCATCCGGACGAGAGCGGGCCTGTGATTTCGTTGGGGGTACGCAACGCACGTGCTGCGGCGCCGCCTGGAAATGCGCCGGACTAGCACCGCTCGGCTGCCGCGGCGTAGCCGGAAATCACTCAACTTCTAATCGCAACCGTTAGCGGGGCTACTCCCCCTCGATTGGGGGGATGCGCCCGTGCCCGCTTTGGGACGAAATAGCGTCAACCGCGGGTAACGGTAAGTCAGGACAACGATAACAATGATTGACGTAGTTACGAGCCAAAACGCCGTCCTCTATCAAAAGGCTCTTGAGGACATGTTCCGCCTCCGCCACCGCATCTTTGTGGAGCGGATGGGATGGGAAGCGCTGCGCAAGCCGGACGGGATCGAGAAGGACCAGTTCGACACGCGCGATGCGGTCTATCTGATCCTGCAGGACGACGACGGCCATGTGATCGGCAGCCATCGCCTACTGCCGACGGTGAAGCCGCACCTGTTCTCCGAGCTCTTCCCTGACATGTGCAACGTGCACGGCGTGAAGCGCGGCGAGAATGTCTATGAGCTCAACCGCACCTGCGTGGACGAGGATCGCCTCGACCCGAAGAAGCAGGAATGGGCGCGCCAGCAGATCATTGCCGGCCTCGTCGAGTTCTCCTATCGGGCCGGGATCAACCACGTAACGATCCTGACACCGCTCGAAGTCATGTTCCGTTACATGCTGATGGGCATCGAGGTGAAGCCGCTCGGCCTGCACAAGAAGATCGATGGCGTCAGCCAGGCCGCCGTGTCGGTGACGATGAACAAATACGCCGACGATGCCGTGAAGGCCGCGTTCCGCATCAAGCAGAA
>DATAHD010000581.1:0-2968 GCA_036263395.1 Rhizomicrobium sp.
TTGAGCACGCCCTCCACTTCCGCCGGATAGACGTTGAAGCCGAAGCGGATGATCATTTCCTTCGCGCGGCCGACGATGAAGAGATTGCCGTCTTCGATGCGCGCGAGATCGCCGGTGTGGAACCAGCCATTGGTCACGGCGGCGGCGGTTTCTTCCGGCGCACGGTAGTAGCCCTTCATCACACCGCGGCTTTTGACCCAAAGCTCACCGGCTTCGCCCGCGTGCGCATCTTTGTTTTCGGCACCGACAAGACGAGTTTCGATGCCCGGGAGGATGCGGCCGACGGCGCAATCGGTGCGCGGCGCGTCGAGCGCGGTGAGCGAGATTGTCGGGCCGCACTCCGTGATGCCGTAGCCATTGTGCAAGGTTTGGCCGAAGGCTTTCTCGGCGAGCGCCTTGGTGGCGGCATCGAGCGGGGCACCGGCGGACGACATGAGGCGCAGCTTCGGCGCCGGGATCGGGATCAAGTTCTTGCGCTCGGCATACTCGGCGAGCAGCGCGTAGAGCGACGGCGCGCCGATCATCACGCTGAGGCCGTCGTTCTTGAGCGCGCCGAGCACGAAGGCGGGATCAAAGCGCGAGGTCAGATAAACCGTGGCGCCGGCATAGAGCGTGCCGAGGAGAACGCCGGTGAGGCCAAGGATGTGCGACATCGGCAGGGTGGCGAGGACGCGGTCATCCGGTGTCAGCCCGCGGGCGCGCGCGGTGGCATCGGCCACGAACAGAAGATTGTTGTGCGTGAGCATCACGCCCTTCGGCTTGCCTGTGGTGCCGGAGGTGTAGATCAGCGCGGCGACGTCCTCGGCCTGATCGATGAACTCAGGTTCGGGATTGGTGGTTTCGTTGACGGCCGTAATCGCGATGGAGCCGTAGCCAGCGGGATCGGCGAGCGTCGCGTTCAGGCGCTGAGCATGTGCTTTGGCGCGGGGCGATGCAGCGACTGTCAGGACGATGCAGCGCGCACCGCTGTGCTCGCGGATCTCATCGACTTCGCGATCGGCGAGCTTGGCATTGGCGATCACCGGCCATGCGCCGAGCGACAGGCAGGCGAAATAGAGCGACACCGCGGAGGCGCCGTTTTCGCAGACCAGCATGACGCGATCGCCGGGACGCACCTTCCCGGCTTCGGTCAGCCATGCTGCGGTTTTCCTGATCGCATCGTTCAGCGCGGCGTAGGTCCAAGTCTTGCCGGAGTCGAGCAGTGCGATGCGGTTGGGCGCGACCTCCGCCCAGGCGGGAACGATATCCGCGACGTGGGTGGGATGGATCGCGGAAACGCGCGTCATCAGGGTCATGGCTGGACCAGTTGCAGTTTGGCTCGGCCGGACACGCTAGCGGCAAATGGTTGACGAGTTTTCTGCGCCAGAAGTTCAGAGATTGCTGCGCCGGTGGTAGCGGCGTCTTCATTGACGATGGAGGCGTGGCTGCCGGTGAGCATGCGCACATCCATGCCCGCAACCTGGTGCTGCCACACTGCGCGGGGGTTCATCGGGAAGGTGTCGCTGAAGGCACGGGCTTTCAGGAAGGTGACTTTGCCCGCGTACGGCTTCGGCCAATAGGCCAACAGCGCCTTGCTGCCGGCGATGCGGGCTTCGCGCAGCGGTGCGGGAAGATCGGCGCGCACGGTGCCGAGCCAGTCGCGCAGCGCGACGAGGCGGTTGTCGTTGGCCGGATCCTGCGCGCCCGGGGGACGGGCGCGGCGGAGCAGCTTGCCGAAGACGAGGGTGAACAGCTCGCGCGGGTTGCGCGCCTTGTTGCGGAGTTGGCGGGCAAGCTTGGCGGCGCGGACTTGCGTGCGGCTGGCTTTCGGCCAGGTCTGCGGATGCGCGAAGGAGTCGAGAAGGATCAGCGTTTCCACGTTCTCAGCCCCAAGACGGCGCGCCATCTCGATCGCGACCATGCCGCCGAACGAGTAACCGGCGAGGCGATAGGGGCCGTGGGCGATTTCGCGGATCGCATCGACGTAGTAGTCGGCCATCTCATGGATCGAGGCGATGGGAGCATCCTGGCCGTCGATACCGCGGGCCTGGATCGCGTAGACTGGGCCGTCGCTCTCGATCGCTTTGCCGAGCGGTGCGAGGTCGAAGACGGTGCCGCCGACGCCGTGGACGATAAAGAGCGGCTCACCTTCGCCGCCTTCCTTCAGGAGGACGAGCGGGTTAAATTTCGCTGGCGTCTCTTCGGCCATCAACGCCGCCAGTTCGGCGACGGTTGGCGCATCGTAGATCGCGGTGATCGGGAGGTGATGGCCGGTCGTGCGTTCGATCTCGAGGAACAGGTTAACGGCAAGAAGGGAGTCGCCGCCGAGTTCGAAGAAGTTGCTGTCGGCCGTGATCGGCTCTTCGGATTTGAGCGTCGCCGACCAGATGGCGATCAGCTGCTCGATGGCAGCGGTGTCGGCTGGCGTTACCGGGGCTGCGGTAGCGGTCATGGATGGATCCCTCCAAAACGGGGCAGCGGCGCCGGTCTTGGGACGACCGTAAGCTTCCCTTTGGTGGCGATACGCAACAACCATGCCCGATAGACGCCGGCCATCGGCGAGACTGCTTCGTTGTCGTTGGTGGCACGGCGGGTGACCGGCAGGTCCCCGAGCAGGGCTTCGTCGCGATGGGCGAAGGCGCGCTCGCGGAAGCCGTGCAACAGATCAATCTCGGCCTCTTCGAAGTAGTTTTTCGGTGCCTGCGGGTAGGTTTCGCTGGTGCGGTCGAGGAAACGTTGAATATCGCGGCGGTATTCGCGGAACAGCGTGCCGGCGTCGTATTCCGGATGACCCTGGTGGAAGACGAGCAGGTTGCGGCTCTGCTTGATGAAGAGATCGACGCCGGCGCCGGCGGCTTCGGTCAGGATGTCGTAGCCCGAAGCCTCGAGGTCCGCGCGGCGGACTTCGTTCCAGCGAGAATGCGCAACGTGCACGGTTTCCGGAAGCGCCTGCACCAGCGGGTGGCCGGAGAGGATGGTGTGGTCGAAC
>DATAHD010000582.1:0-7297 GCA_036263395.1 Rhizomicrobium sp.
CGGTGTCGGCCTTCAGCATATCGCCTTCGCGCGCCGCGAGCGGGCCGCGTTTGCCCATCAGCGGCGCGGTGAACCGGTTCCATTCCAGCCACAGTGCGTGACCGTCAGGCATGCGATCGGCGGTTTCGATGTGCAGCAGGCCTGTCTTGGCCCAATGACGGCGCCACCATTGCGGCGAATGGAGGCTGACGAATTCCCACTGCCAGTATGGTTTGATCGGCGCGGGCACCTCATCGATCTCATGCGCGAGGCCGGGGACGACGATGCCGAGGCGGCCGCCAGGTTTCAGCAAGTCGACGGGGACCTGAAGATAGAGATCGTCGGTGCCGAAGTAGTGGTAGGCGTCGAGGCTGACGATCGCGTCGAAGGAGCTCTTCTCGAACGGCATCGCATGCGCTTCGGCGTGCACCGCGGTTACCAGATCTGCGACGCCGGCAGCTTCGGCGCGTCTCGCGTTGTCCTCCGCCGCGATCCACAGATCGCAGGCGGTGACATGCACGCCGAACTCCTTCGCAAAGAAGATCGACGAGAGCGCCTTGCCGCAGCCGAGATCGAGGATGCGCATGCCGGGTTTCAGCGGCACGGCTTCGGCAAGATATTCGGCGAGCCACAATACATGCGGCCCCATCAGGTTTTCGACGATCCACATCGGATCGTACTCACTGCTGCGCGGAAAGCGCGGCTTGGCGAGGCGGGCTTTTAGGTCTTCGTTGGTCATCGGATTTCTCCTCAGGATGT
Source organism: Rhizomicrobium sp. (assembly GCA_036263395.1). GTDB lineage: Bacteria > Pseudomonadota > Alphaproteobacteria > Micropepsales > Micropepsaceae > Rhizomicrobium. The sequence continues at coordinate 739 of DATAHD010000582.1, forward strand.
TTTAGCGGTTGTCGGCCTGGGCGCGCACGGATTCGATGCCGAGCCGCGAGATGCGGTACGGACGGCCGTTCTCAGAGGCGATCAGGCCCCGGCGCTTCAGCTTCTTGAAAAGGTCGAGCGTGCAGTCTGCGAGGCGGTGGCCGTCGCGGTTGAAGCAGTCGACGTCGACGATGCGGCCGTCGTCACGGATGTGTTTGATAAGGCCGCCCTGCGCGAGCACGTGCAGGACGCGTTGTTCGAGTTTCGAGATATTCAAGGAAATTGTCTTTCATCGCACTGAACTCCGCGTTCGGCGCGCGCAAACGGATGCGGGCGCGCGGGCGAACGCGTGACAATGCTTGCGATAAGCGCAAGCGATCAGCGGATGACGACAATCTCTGCCATAAACTCCCCACGGCGGTGAGCGAACGGGGCGAGCATTACGGACGCCACATGTAGGCGTCAATAAGCGTGGCGGCGGGCTGCTGCGGGTTTATGCTCGCGGTGTTGCGGGAGAGACGCGCATGATGGCGATGCGTTCGGTGTTGGTGGCGGGTGTTGCGGTGCTGGCGATGGCCGGTGCGGCGTTGGCCGAGGGCGACAACGATGTGCGCGTGACGGTGAACGGGCGCGGGTGGAATGCGACGCCGGTGGATTTTTCCGATGGCCGGTCGTCGGTGATCATCGTGCCGGAGGCGGCCGATCCGACGGCGACGCAGCCGCAGGCGGCACCGACGGCGACCGATGCAGCGGCGGCGATCACGCTCTATCTGCAGCGCGCGGGGCGGACGTGCACGATCGACGGGACATTGTATGTGGTTGGACCGATGGTGACGGGGACGCGCGATGGGTGGACGGCGCGGTTGAGCTGCAAGGCGTGATTTCCCTCTGTTTTATTCGCCCGTCATCACCGGGTGAGCCGGAGCGAAGCGAAGGCCATCCCGGTGATCCATTGCCTCAATGTGTAACCAGTGAGCCTCACTCTCGACCATGGAGGCAATGGATGGCCGGTACGCCCTTCGCTGCGCTACGGGTCGACCGGCCATGACGGTCTCATTGGGAAATAGAGGTCTCGCTTCGCGAAGCGCGCTTCATCTCAAGCGGTAACGGATATGCGGTGCGGTCAAACAAACGCGGCTTTGCTGCGTAGGCCCGCCCCCTTCGCTTCGCTCAGCCCCCTCGCCGCGCTGCGCGCGCGGTGGGGGAAATCAGCGGCGCAGTTCGATGACGTCGAACGTGCTCTCCTGGATCGGGAACGGGAGTTCGAGGCGGGCGTGGCCGGGGCTGATCATGGAGAGGCGGCCGATCTGGTCGTCGGGAGTGGTGCTGGCGCCGAGGGATGGGCTGTTGCCGGAGTAGGCGTGGGGCGGCTCGCCCTTCGCCGACGACGCGCCGAGGTACACGAAGGTGCCGCCATCGGGATAGAGCCAGCCTTCGGTCTTCTGCGAGCCGGTGACTTTCTGGAAATAGAGATGGCCGTCGCGATTGGAGATGCGGCAGGTGAACCAGTTGTAGACGATGGACGGCGTTGCGCCGCCGAGCTTCAGCTGGCGGCAGCGCCAGGTGCCGGCGAACTCGCCCGCCGAGGCGCCGTGGCCGGGTGAGCCGAGGGCCTGTTCGACCGCAGCCATATCGCGGCCGGCCTGTGCTTCGGTGACGCCGCGCTGGCGCGCTTCATCGAGACGCGACAGGCGCTGCTGATCGGCCGGAGTTGCCTGATCCTGCCAGCCCGCGAGAGCCGGGGTCGTGAGCGCGGCGAACAGAACGAACGCAGCGCTGGTGAATTTCGCGGACATGGCACTCTCTTCCTTCTGTGGCGTCGTCAGTCGTCGTTGGGCGACGCGGCGACGTAGGCGGCAAGCTCGGTGGACGACGGCATCGACACGATGTTGAAGCCGGCATCGACGAAATGGATTTCGCCCGTGACGCCGGCACCCATGTCACTGAGCAGATAGAGCGCGGCGTTGCCGACGTTCTCCTGGCTGACGGTGGTGCGGAGCGGGCTGTGATGTTTGTTCCAGCGGAAGACGCTGCGCGATTCGCCGATCACCGATCCGGCGAGCGTGCGCATCGGGCCGGCGCTGATCGCGTTGACGCGAATCTTGTCCGGGCCGAGATCGGCCGCGAGATAGCGGACGGACGCTTCGAGCGCTGCCTTGGCGACGCCCATCACGTTGTAGTTCGGGGTGACGCGGTTGGCGCCGAGATAGGTGAGCGTCACGAGCGCGCCACCGTTCGGCATCATCTCCATCGCGCGCTTTGCAACCGCGGTGAACGAGTAGCAGGAGATCGCCATCGAGTGATTGAAGTTATCGCGCGACGTGTTCACGTAGCGGCCCTTGAGCTCGTCGCGGTCGGAGAAAGCGACGGCGTGCACGACGAAATCGATGCTGCCCCACTGTTTCTGCAGTTCGGCGAACACGGCGTCGATCTGCGCGTCGTCCTCGACATCGCAGGGCAGCGCGATCGTGGCGCCGATGGACGCGGCGAGCGGCTTCAGGCGCTTGGCCTGCGCATCACCCTGATAGGTGAACGCAACCTCGCCGCCCTGCCCCGCAATGGAGCGCGCGATACCCCAGGCAATGGAGTGATCGTTCGCGACTCCCATAACGAGACCGCGCTTGCCTGCCATCAAGGGACGGGCGTCAGCCATAGTTCCTCACTTCTGTGTCAAAACGGGACGTTCGACAGAGAATCGTTTCTGTCGCTGCAAGTCCTGTGCGGTTCACGAATCGTAACGCTGGAACACCAGGCTGGCGTTGGTACCGCCGAACCCGAAGCTGTTGGACAGCGCCGTGTTGATCTTCGCGTTGTCGATCCGCTTGCGCACGATGTTCGCGCCTTCGACAGCGGGATCGAGCTCTTCGATGTTGGCGCTTTCGCAGATGAAGCCGGACTGCATCATCAGCAGGGTGTAGATCGCCTCGTGCACGCCGGCTGCGCCCTGGCTGTGGCCGGTGAGCGATTTGGTGGCGCTGATCGGGGGCATGTTGTCGCCGAAGACCTCCCGGATCGCGTTGATCTCCGGGATGTCGCCGACCGGTGTCGAGGTGGCGTGCGGATTGATGTAGTCGATCTTCTCTTTGACGTTGGCGAGGGCGAGCTGCATGCAGCGCACCGCGCCTTCGCCGGACGGGGCGACCATGTCGGCGCCGTCGGCGCTGGCGCCGTAGCCGACGATCTCCGCATAGATCTTTGCACCGCGGGCCTTGGCGTGCTCAAGCTCTTCGAGGACGAGGATGCCGCCGCCGCCGCTGATGACGAAGCCGTCGCGGCTTTTGTCATAGGCGCGCGAGGCCTTCTCGGGCGTGCCGTTGTACTTGGACGACATCGCGCCCATCGCGTCGAACAGTTCGCTCAAGGTCCAGTCAAGTTCTTCGCCGCCGCCGGCGAACATCACGTCCTGTTTGCCCCACTGGATCATCTCGGCGGCGTTGCCGATGCAGTTCGCCGACGTCGAGCAGGCAGAGGAGATCGAGTAGTTCACGCCCTTGGTCTTGAACCAGGTCGAAAGGTTCGCCGAGCAGGTGGAGCTCATCGCCTTCGGCACGGCGAAGGGGCCGATGCGCTTGGGCGAGGAATTCTGGCGGGTGATGTCGGCCGCGGCGACGATGGCTTTGGTCGACGGGCCGCCGGAGCCGACGATCAGGCCGGTGCGCGGATTGGAGATGTCTTTTTCTTCGAGGCCGGCGTCACGGATCGCCTGTTCCATCGAGACCCAGCAGTAACCGGCGCCATCGCCCTGAAAGCGGCGGGCTCTGCGATCGACGATGGCGTCGAGATCGATCTTGAGGCTGCCGTGCACCTGGCTGCGGAAGCCGAGCCGTGTGTAGTCCTCCGACGCGACGATGCCGGACTTGGCTTCGCGCAGACTGGCGACAACTTCCTGGCTGTTGTTGCCGATCGAGCAGACAACGCCCATGCCGGTGACGACGACGCGTCTCATAGTTTGCCTTCCCAGTGATCTGTTCCCCGAACTGTTCGGTTAGCAATTATATCGGGGCCGCTTGTTGGTCCGTTCTTATCGCGTCGGCGCCATGGGCGACAAGGGTACCGGGCAAATCGGGCGGCACCGGCGCCCGAATTGTGCGCCTTGATTGGCCGGAAGCCTCGATGTTACGAGTTGGATGGCCGGGCGAGTTGTTTTGTTCTGGAGAGTTTCGGTTCGATGGAAGATCTGACAGAGGCAAGTGCAGGGTCGCAATATCCTGCGTACAACTTCACGCCACTTGCCACGTTCGGAAATGTCGAGGCGAAAGCCATTCACGAACCCCTTATCTCCCAGATTGCGCGCGAAAGCGCCGCCCGTTTTGCCCCCAGGATGCGCGACGACGGTATCGTACCGAGGCTGCGAAACCATGTGGCTCGGCGCGGTGGAGAACAGAGCTTCTACCTCGTCGCCGCAGGCATTCTGGATGGCAACGATCCTCTTATCGATAAAGGCATGCGCGGCAACGAAACAGGTGCGGCGGACTTCGATGCGAATGGGATTCATACGTTCAGCGACGATCGCCCGCACATGTTAGTAAAACGCTCGACGATCTTTCTGCACGGTGCCGTACGGGCCGTGCTGCTGCTGCTCACACACGACAACGTGGCGCCAGTTTTTCGGGAGCGAGCGCTCGCACTGCTTCCGAAGATGCATGCCATCGTGAGCAATCTCGCGACGCCGGAGAATGTTGCGATGATTCCCGACATTGCCCCCAATCGCGGGTTTCTCGCCGGCGCGGTGTTTCAGGAAATCGGCCTGCTAACCGGCGATGACAGTCTGGTCAAAATCGCCCGGCAGGTGATGGAGAATACGCTCACGCTGCAAAGGAACGATGGCGTGTTTCCGGAGAAAGGCGGAAGCGATACGGCATACCACTCGCTTTCCTTGTTTTTCCTGTGCCGGTATGTGGCGATGGCAGCCGATCCCGAATTTCGAAGCATCGTACTCGCCGCAGGGCAGCGCGGCATGGACTGGCTGACGGCGCGGATCGACGACAACGGTGTTATCGACGTGAGCGAGAACACACGCGTTGGACCCAAGGGCGCCAAATTTCTCCGAGGCCAACGGGGAGCGGTGTCCATTGGGGGACAGCACTCACCGCAGCACATTGCCTATTTCGGCTACCTGACCGGCCAACAGGACAAGTACTACCCGATCGCCGCGAAGGTGCATGCCATGAACAAGCAGCGCATCGGGGCGAACGAGGATGACGACGAGTAGTAAGGCTCCGCGGCTCTAAGCAGGCGCCGCGGCTTCCTGGGCGAGGCCGACCTTCAGGTCTTTCACTTCGAACGCGATCTGGCCGTCGACCTTCACGATGCCGTTGGCGACGCCGACGACCAGCTTGCGCATGATCACGCGCTGCAGATCGACGTAGTAGGTGACCTTCTTCGCCGTCGGCAGGATCATCGCGGTGAGTTTCACTTCGCCGACGCCGAGGGCGCGCCCCTTTCCGAGACCGCCCATCCAGCCGAGGAAAAAGCCGACCATCTGCCAGAGCGCGTCGAGGCCGAGGCAGCCCGGCATCACCGGGTCGTCCTGGAAATGGCATTTGAAGAACCAGAGGTCCGGGTGCAGGTCGAATTCGGCCTCCACCTCACCTTTTCCGGCGCTGCCGCCATCGGCGTTGATTTTGGTGATGCGGTCGAACATCAGCATGGGCGGCATCGGCAGCTTGGCGTTGCCGGGGCCGAAGAGTTCCCCGCGCGCGCAACTCAGCAGGCCCTGCAAATCGAAACTCGACTGACGCATTTCGCTCCACCCGTGGCGCCTGGCGCCATTCTCTGGTCCTTGTTAGAAGTATTCTAACAAGCTATATTGCTGACACACTAGCAATGAATGGCGCAGGCGTCAGCCTGTGCAAAGGTTGTATCTGCGTATGAAAAAGTCCGGTTTGCACGATAGCGTTGCGAGGTTGCGGGACGCCGGTTTGCGGCCCACGCGCCAGCGCGTGTCGCTGGCCGATCTGCTTTTTCAGCACGGCGACCGGCATGTGACGGCCGAGGCCGTGCACAACGAGGCGTTGAACGCCAACGTCCGGGTCTCGCTGGCCACGGTCTACAACACGCTGCACCAGTTCACCGATGCCGGCCTGCTGCGCCAGGTGACGGTCGATGCGGAACGCTTCTATTTCGACACCAACACCGGCTCGCATCAGCACTTCTTCTGTGAGGATGACGGCGAACTGATCGATATTCCGGGCGAATCCATCGAAGTGGCCGGGGTTCCGACGCCACCGGACGGCATGGCGGTGGACCGGGTCGACGTGGTGGTCCGGCTGCGTCGCGGCTAGTTTTCGCGACCGATTCTCATCTTTAGAATTGTTCTAAGTCTCGTTGACACACGAGGCTTGCGGGCTATTCTGCGGGCGGAATTCGCGGACGCCATCCGCACAACACCCACAGAGGAGCACACCCATGGCAGCGCTGAAGGGCAGCAAGACCGCCCAGAACCTGAAAGATGCATTCGCCGGCGAAAGCCAGGCCAACCGCCGTTACCTCTACTTCGCACAGAAGGCGGACGTTGAGGGCTACAACGACGTGTCGACCGTGTTCCGCTCCACCGCGGAAGGCGAGACCGGCCACGCGC
>DATAHD010000583.1:0-29368 GCA_036263395.1 Rhizomicrobium sp.
TGCGCTCGACGTCGAATGGCGCCGTCTTGAGATCATTGCGCAGAACCTTGCCAACGCGAACAGCACGGGCGGCGTGGACGGGGCGGTCTATCACGCGCAGCGTCTGATATCGGGTCCCAAGGCATCGTTCGATCGCTATATCGACAGCGGATCGGTCGATGCGCTGCAGGGCGTGGCCGTTCAAGCCATCGAAACCGATGCGGAGCCGCCGCGGCTGGTTCATGAGCCCGGAAATCCGCGGGCCAATGCCGCCGGCTTCGTCGCCTATCCCGCGATCGATCATGCTGAGCAGATGACCCTGATGATGCGGACCGAGCGCGCATACGAAGCGAACATCGTGGCGATGAATGCCGCGCGGCAGATGTACAGCAAAGCTCTCGAACTCGGAAAACGCGCATGATGCAGGTTCTTTCTATTGCGCCGGCGGCCGCCCTGCCGGTGACGAATCCGCTCTTGCCGACGGCAAGCCCGGCCCGGTCGTTTTCCAATCTCCTGGTGCAGGGGATCGAAAACGTCAGTCAGAAGCAGGTCGCGGCCGAAGACATGGTTCGTGCATTTGTCCTCGACGATAAGGTTCCGGTGCACGAGGTGACCTATGCACTGGAGCAGGCGCGGCTCTCGCTCGAAATGATGCTGCAAGTCCGTAGCCGGCTGCTCGAAGGCTATCAGCAGCTGATGAACATGCAGTTGTGACGATGCTCGATCGGTTCCGCAGTCTCTCGCCGTCGCGACAGTTGCTCCTCGTGGGCGGCGCCGTCCTTGTGATCGCAGTGCTGTTTGCTGCGGTGTGGTTGTTTCTGCTGCGCGCAGATTATCAACCGCTGTTCACCGATCTGCGGACGGCTGACGCGGCAACCATCGTGGCGGATCTCGACAAGCGGCGTATTCCGTACCGTCTGGCTGACGGCGGCGGAACGGTGCTTGTTCCGGCCGATCAGGTCGATGCAACGCGTCTCGCGGTAATGTCCACGGACTTGCCGCTCAAGGGAACGGTCGGCTTTGAGCTGTTCAACAAAGCCGATCTCGGCCTCACCGATTTCGCCCAGAAGATCAACTACCAGCGGGCGCTGCAGGGCGAGTTGGAGCGGACCATCATGACGCTCGACGGTGTGGAGCAGGCGCGGGTTCACCTCTCGCTCGGCGAAGATCGCATTTTTCGCGACGACCGCGTGCCGCCGAAGGCGTCGGTAACGATCCGGATGAGGCGCAATACTGTTCTCTCTTCCGCTGCGGCGCAAGGGATGCGCCGCCTCGTGGCGGCTGCCGTGCCACAGATGGATCCTGCGTCTGTCGTGATCCTCGACGAAGCCGGGCAGGAAGTTCTCGCGCATGAGCAGAGTGCTGCCACGGTGGACGCGTCGGCGTTATCGCCGGCACTCGAGAAAAAGCAGGCGATCGAAGAGTACTATCAGGCAAAACTGCGCGCCGCGCTCGATGCGGCCTTCTCGCAGGACGCCGTCACCGTGTCGGTCAGTGCAGCGATCAGTGTCTCTCCCGATGGCGAGGCGTTCGCGACAAATGGCGGTGATCTTCGGACCGGTCCCACGCGGGCCTTTCCGCTCGTGACGACACTGCGTCCACGCCTCGCGCTGGCCGACGGCTGGCAAGACACTGCAAGGACGGCGATCGCGCAAATAGTCGGGGTGGCGGAAGGTGATGCGATTCGCTTTGCAGAACCGCTGCCGGAAGAACCTGCGCCGGACGAGCGCGTTCTGCCTGTTGCCCAGCCGCGCGTTATCGACGCGACCGGTCCCCTCGCGAAAGAAGAGCCCGGTTGGATGTTGGAGGCGGCAATCGCGGCGGCGCCTATCCTGCTTCTTGTTGCTGTCCTGCTGGTTCTGCGGCGTGCACGGCGGCCGCGGCGCCTGTCCGCGCAACAGCGCGCCGATCTTGTTGCGCGCTTGCGGCGCGCCCTGGAGAAGGAGGCCGACGGTGCCGTCCAAGTCTCCTGATCGCCACTTGCGGCGCGTGATCGCGGATCTTGCCGTTCTCGGTGAGGATGATCTTGCGGCGGTGTTGCAAGCGTTGAATACCGGCGAGCGTAGCAGGGTGGAAACCTTGCTCGCGGCCTATGCCGGGCATGACGATGGCGGTCTTTACGACGTCGCGCGCCTTTCGCCGTGGCTCGTGGCGCATATCGAGAAGGATGACGATGCGATGACGGCGCATGCGCGTACGGCTCTGCGTGCCTGCGCCGTACGTCTTTACCCGCTCGCATCGGACGGCAGTACGCGGAGCGCATTGCCATGAGCGCGATCATCAAATCCGATGCCGTGGCGGCGCAGCCGCTGATCCGGCCGATCGCCAAATTCGCGCCGGCACGCACGTCCACCGTTTCCCCGGTTGAGACAGAACTGGCGGCACTGCGGCGGCAGGTGGCGCAACTCGAGAGCCAACTCGCCGATCGGGGTGCCAGGATCAGTACCCTGCAAGCGGATCTGCCCCGCGCTCGTGAGCAGGGATTTGCGGAAGGCAAGGAGCGCGGTCTTGCGGCCGCCGTCGACCGCGAGGCTGAGCGTCTTGCGGCACTCAAACAGGGCATTGCCGCGGCGCTTGCTGCTCTGGAGCAGCGCCTCGACAGAGTATCGGCACTGGCGCCCGTTCTGGTGAAAGAGTGCCTGGACCAGTTGTTCGCCGAGACAGACAACCGCACGCAGATCGTCTCCGACCTCATTGCCAAGCAAATGGTTCGGATCGCCGAGGCCTCTCTGGTGGCAGTTGAGGTTTCTTCTTCCGATTACTCCGATGGTGCACTCGACGCTCTCGCGGAAGCGTTGGGCATGCCACGGACAATTCTGTGCACCAGCGATGACTTGCAGTCGGGCCAGTGCTTTTTGCGCCTGAAACTCGGCCATCTCGACGTCAGTCTCGATCAGCAATGGGGCGTGTTGCGAGCGATCCTGGATGAGGGAGCGGCACCCCGATGAACGGTGCGCTGCTGCAGGAACGGTTACGGACTGCAGACCCCGTCGGGCGCCTTGGACGGGTGTGCCGGATTATGCCGACCTACATCGTCGCGGACGGTCCCGATGTGCCGATCGGATCCCTTTGCGCGGTCGCCACCAGAAGCGGGCGTATCCATGCGGAAGTGATCCGCGTCGACAACGACAGCGTGACACTCTCGCCGTTCGAGACCGGCGCGGCTGTCTATTCCGGAGCGCTGGTGCAGGCTTGCGGCGACGCAAACACCACACTGGTGGGTGCCGCATTCCTCGGTCGGGCGATTGATGCCATGGGTGCGCCGCTCGACGGCGGCGCGGACATTCCCTCCGGGCCTCAGGGATCGCTCGCGGGAATCGCGATTGGCCCCCTCGAACGCATGTCGTCGGCGGAAGCCTTCGAGACCGGCCTGCGTGCGATAGACGGTCTTTTGCCGCTCGCGCAGGGCCAACGCATCGGGCTCTTCGCCGCCAGCGGCGCCGGCAAGACCAGCCTGATGGAGCAGATCGCGCTCCAGGCATTAGCCGATGTGACGATTATCTGTCTCGTTGGCGAGCGTGGCCGCGAAGTCGAAGAGCTGTGGAATCGCAGCCTCGACGCGGTCGCGCGACGTCGCTGCATCCTCGTGGCCGCGACAGCCGAACAATCCGCCGCCAAGCGGGTGCGTGCGGCCCACGTCGCGCTCGCCCATGCGGAGTACTGGCGTGGCCAGGGCAAGCACGTACTTCTGCTGCTCGACTCCATGACCCGCCTCGCCATGGCGATGCGCGAGATGGGGCTCGCAGCGGGTGATCCGCCGACGGTGCGGGCTTACACGCCGGGTGTCTTCGCCGCTATTCCAAAGCTGGTCGAGCGCTGCGGTGCTCTTCGCGACGGCGGCGCGATTACCGCCATCATTACCGTTCTGAGTGAGACGGACGATGTCGACGATCCCGTGTGCGAGATCATGAAATCGCTCCTCGACGGTCATATCGTCCTGTCGCGCACGCTGGCGGAGCGTGGTCAGTTTCCGGCGATCGACGTGCCGCGTAGCGTCAGCCGCCGCGCCGAGACATTGATGAGCGATGCGCAACGACGGCAGGCCGTGAAAGTTGTGGAATGGCTCGGCCTTCAGGACGCGAGCCGCACACTGGTCGAAACGGGGCTTTACGCAAAGGGAACAAATCCGGCGCTCGACGAAGCACTCGCACGCTATCCGGCCATCGTGCGTTTTCTCAAGCAGAACAGAGATGAGCGTGCCGCCTTGCCGGCGACTGAGGCTGCTCTCGCAGAATTGGTGGGGCCGGCATGAAACAGACGCTGTCCCAGGTGAAGGCGCTCCGCGAAATCAGCGCGATCCGGTCGTTGCAGACCAGTGCGGCCGAAGCGGATGCGGCGCGCGCGGCAAAGGCTGCGGATGAACGCCGCCGTGAGCACGCTGCTGCGCTGTCGCAACAGGAAGCCCTTGATGCCGGATGGCGTGAAGGTCTGTCCGGTGCATCGCTGCGGTTAGAGACGTCGATACTGTGGTCACGAGCTGCTTCAGCGCATCAGGCAAAAGTTGCACTTGCTGAGCAACAATCCGAATTGGCTGACGACCGTGCGCGTCAGCTCCTGACGGAGCTGTATGCAGCGCGCCGGCGCCAGGAAGATGTGGAAGAAAAGGCGGTCGATGCGGAGCGACGCTGGGTCGAGGACCGTGAGCAAGTCTTCATCGAAGCGCTACTCGACGTGTGCCCTTTAGCGAAGGACGGGCAATGATCGCGGGAGCGCAGAATACTCCATTGGGCGTGCGAGATTCCGCATCGATGACTGATGCGCAGGTAACAACGGCCAGTCTGTCGTTTGCTACAATATTGGATCACTTGGGAGCCGGAACGAAAACATTCGGGTTCGGCGAGTTGGGCATATTTGGCCGCAACGCCGCGCTGAACCTTGCCGACACTCGTGCATCGCACGCAGCGGCGATGTCGCCATCTGCGCCCGCGTCAATCTCTGCGCCGAGCCTTTCAACACCATCGATCGGGCAACCGGAGAAACCCGTTGAGCTGCCCCCAGTTGCTCGCTTCGAGGGAGCCGTCGGCGGCTCTTCCACCACCGGCGAAAGCGTCCCCGGTGATGAGGTGGCTTCGGATGCCGTCAGTTCGCCTCCGTTGCTCAATTTATCAAACTCTCCCACCACGAAGAAATCGGTCGCGCAAGACGGTATTTCCATTGTCAGCGACAGAGACCCGAAGCTGAGGTTGCCGCAGAAGGTTGCAGCCGAAGGTGACATTCATCTGGTGTTTTTTGGCGTGGGCGAAATGGTACGGGTCTACGCACGCACAAAAACGACAGTGTTGGACCGGGACATTGCGATCCAGCGCCTTCGCCAAACGCTGGCAGAACACGGCTTTCACGATGCCGAGCTGCACTTGAATGGCGTTCAGGACGTAGGTTCCCAAACAGGAGAGAAGCATGGCCGTTGCAGCCACTAGTTCGACCGCGCAGGCGGCTTACGGGCTCGACTTCCAGTCGCTGCTGAAGATCATCCTGACGCAGCTGACCTACCAGGATCCGTTGAAACCCCTCGACAATTTCGAGTTCGTGTCGCAGCTCGGTCAATTCGCTCAACTCCAGCAGACACAGTCGCTGAACGATCAGATAGGGAGTCTGCTGGCATCGCAGGCGGCTTCCCAAGCCACGGGTTTGCTCGGACACACAGTCGATCTGGCGGGGTCCGGCTTCACGTTGACCGGAACCGTTACGGCCGTTTCGTTTGCCAGCGGACAGCCTCTCATCACCATCAAGACCACTGATGGTCAGACCATCGGTAACCTATCGATCGCGGATGTGTCGCAGGTTCGCTAACCACAGGAGCAGCACGGTGCTTGGATCTATCTACATCGGCCTCAGCGGCATGGATGCCTATTCGCGGGGCCTGAAGGTCATCTCGAACAACGTCGCAAACCTCAACACGCCGGGGTTCAAAGCGGCCTCACCGCAGTTTCAGGACCTCTATGACGCCCAAGGCGGGGTCAGAGGTTTTCTCGGGGGTAGCTTTATCGGCACGGACGGGCGAGGCGTGAAGATTGGCACGTCGCTCACGGATTTCAAACAGGGCGATCTCGTGCAAACCAGCAACGATCTGGATCTCGCGATTCAAGGACGTGGTTTCCTTGTGCTTATGAATGACGGGAAGCAGTTCTATTCCCGCACCGGTCAGTTCGCGATCGACAAGGACGGCTACGTCGCGGAGCAGGGCACCGGATATAAACTCGGTATATTAGATTCGGGCGGAAATGCGGTCCCGATCAATATCGAGGACAAGCGTATCAACGACCCGGTTGCGACCACGAAGGTCACTTTCGCAGGCAACCTAAACGCTACCGTGGGCGCCGCGACAAACGAGGATGTCATATCGGATATCGCGGTCTACGACAGTCGTGGGCAGAAACACGTTTGGACGGTCACGCTCACGCGGAACGACACCTTCCACGACCAGTGGAGCATTGCAGTGGCGGATTCCAATGGTAGCCACCCGGACGGTGGGCTCAATCCGTTCATCCGCTTCGTTGGTGGCAGCAGCGATCCGTCGGCACAGGAAGTGACGTTTACCGAGATGCCCGAAGGGGCCGATCAACTCTCAGTCGTTCTTGATTTCTCGCAAAGTCGGTCTGACTTCGGTGGATCGACTCTAGCCACGTCATCGGTAGATGGCACTGGCATGGGGAATCTGACGACCGTAACGGTCGATGACACCGGTCAGATCGTCCTCAACTATTCCAACTCCAAGACCGAGAAGGAGGGTGCAGTTGCAGTGGCCGATTTCCGCGATCAGCAAGGGCTTACGCAGCAGGGTAACGGCCTGTTTGAGAACAGTGGAAACAGCGAGATGAGCCTGACCGCGAGCGACGTTGACGGTGTGGGCAAGGTCATATCCAAGCGTCTTGAATCTTCGAATGTCGATTTGTCGGCTGAGTTCGGCGACCTGATCCTGATCCAGCGCGGATTTCAGGCCTGCTCGCAGGTTGTCAGCGTATCGAACGATATGATCCAGCAGTTGTTCGGCATTCGAGGTCAGGCTTGATCATATCTGTGAGAGACTGGCTGCCTGCTGGAGTACTCGGACAGGAGAGCGTCGAGCGCGTGCTGAACGCCGCTGTTGCGGCGTGGTCCGCGCGCTGGTTCGGCCAGACGGCGGCCACGCTGCACGTTCCGGCCAGCGTGGCCGCAGCGGCGGATCTGAGCGTCAGCGGTGTGTCCACAACTCTCTGCCTGTCCGGCCCCGGCAAAGGTACTCTGCTGGAAGCGATCTTGCAGGTCCGCCTCGCCACGGAAAAAAAGCAGCCGGCAGATCTGCAATTGCTGGATGCGCTAGCGCGTGAATCCCTCATGGATCTTGCGCGGGAGTTGGATGCCTGCCTGCTGGGCGATCGGGGCGACGACGACGTCCATCTGGAGATCGCGATCGGGGGACTTTCTGCGCTTCGGGTGACGGTAAGCGAAGCGAGCCTTATTCGCGCGATCAAGGCCGCAATGGTGTCTTCGAAGCGGCATGGAACGCCGGTCCCGCGCTTGGCAGGGCTCGGTCGGTCGAAGGTCTCGCTGCAGGCAATCCTGGGCCGCGTCACGGTAACGGCTGAGGAAATCTCCGGGATCGCGACTGGGGATGTCCTCGTATTGGATCGTGGTCTTCACGAGAAAGTGGAACTTCGTCTTGCGGGCTCACGAAAAACACTCGCGAACGGAAAACTTCTTCAGGGAGATGGCCGGACATCAGTCCAGCTCTAGAAAACATGTCAGGCCCCACACTTAAAATGGCAGAGACGATCCGCGGCGACGGCGCCACCAGATCAGCGGCGGAAGGCAACAAGCTATCATCCATCAACGACGAACTGCTGCGCGGCGTTCAGGTTTCACTCGAAGCCCGGCTCGGCACCGCAACGCTGACCGTGGAACAGATGATGGCGCTGAAAGCCGGCGCGGTGGTCGATCTCGAAACAGGGCTGGGCGATCTCATTGAGCTCTACCTCAACGATGCCCTGGTCGCCCGCTGCGAGATCGTCGCCGTCGGAGACAAATTTGGAGTTCGCATTGTCGAGATCGCACCGGCACCGTAGGCGCCCGCCGTTGGGGCCGGTGGCTCCGCTGACCGGTTTGCTTGTCGCGATGTTTGCCGCTCCTTCGTGGGCGCAGCGTCTCGGCACGGCGCCTGACGACGACATTTCCTTTGTCCGCGTTTTCTTGGCTCTCCTGCTTTGCCTGATAATCGCCGTCGGTGCGGCTTACGCCATGCGCGGGCGCAACCAGCTCAGCCAGATGCTGTCGCTGGGACTTCGTCCACCTCAGGGCCGCCTTCGCCTGGTCGAGAGCTTGCGTGTCGGACCTCAGGTTCATGTCTGTTTGGTGGTTTGCGACGATCAGGAGCTGCTGCTCGCGGTCACGCCGCAGAGCGCGCGTATCCTGAAGACTATGTCTTCCGCCGCGCCCCGCCCGCCCGACGAGCCCGGCGCCGCCTCATGAGCCTGCGCAATATCTTGCTCGCGTTGTTCTGCCTCGGGTTTCTGATCGCGACGCATCCCGCTGCGGGGGCCGTCGCAAACGGCCCCGCAACGGTGGCGCACGAGCCGTTGCCGCTACTGGCCGCACAGAGCCACACCGCCGATACGGTTCGCATCGCGCTCATCCTGACGCTGATGGCGTTGGTGCCGGCAATTTTGATTTCCATGACATCTTTCGTGCGGATCGTGGTCGTCCTGTCGATGATCCGGCACGCCTTCGGTATGCCCGAGACCCCGCCGAATGCTGTGCTCGTAAGCTTGGCCCTGTTTCTCACCATCTTCTCGATGGCGCCCACGATCGAAGCCGTCAACAGTCGCGCCCTGCAGCCGTTTCTCGATGGCCATCTCGGCGTGCAGGAAGCCGTGGATGCTGCGAGTTCGCCCGCGCGTACGTTCATGCTGCGCCAGGTCCGCGATCAGGATATCAAGGTCATCTATGACATCGCCCGCAAGCCGCTTCCCGATCGGGCGGCCGATGTCGGCCTCATGGAGCTCGTTCCGGCATTCATGCTCAATGAGCTGAGGGTCGCGTTTCGCATCGGCTTCGTCGTCATGCTTCCCTTCCTGCTGATCGATCTGGTGGTCTCCAGCATCCTGCTGGCGCTCGGGATGCTCATGGTGCCGCCATCGACGCTTTCGTTGCCCATCAAGGTTCTGATGTTCGTCCTGATCGATGGCTGGAATCTTGTTCTTCAGGGCGTGCTTGGGAGCTTCCGGTGAGCGAGGCTGCTGCGGCACTCGATCCTGAGGAAGCTCTGCTGTGGCAATCGTTGAAATCCGATGGATCGTCGTCGGCACGTGAGCAGCTGTTTGTGCGCCACGCGGCGTTTGCGCGCACCATCGCCGCAAAACTTCATCGCACGGAATCGCGTGGCGACATAGAAATCGATGACATGCGGCAGCTGGCTTATGCAGGCCTGCTTGAGGCGCTCGACCGGTTCGAACCTGCGCGTGCGATACCTTTCCGAGCCTATGCCCTGCATCGGATCACCGGCAGCATTCGCGACGGCCTGTCCCGGATGAGTGAGGTTCGCGAACAGATTACGTGGCGCCATCGCATGCGTCGCGAAAGAGCCCAGTCGCTGTCGGAAGCCGCCGTCCCGTCGGCCGGCAGCATGGATGACGCCATGGCGCAGCTCGCGGAGATCGCCGTTGGCTTGGCGCTTGGCTTTATGCTTGAGGGCAGCGGGCTGCTGGAGGCGAGCGACGAAGGAAGCTCGGAATCGCGATCGCAGCCGACGGGTTACAATACGACGTTATGGAATCAGATGCTGCGAGACTTACGGTCGGAACTGGATCGATTGCCGGGACAGCAGCAAGTTGTTCTGCGCACCCACTATATAGATGGTGTTGGATTCGATCAGATCGCACATCTTTTGGGAGTCACCAAAGGCCGTGTCTCGCAACTGCATCGCGCGGCACTGGCGCTGCTCCGCAAACGTATGGACAAGCGCGGTCACTTTCACCTGGAGAGATGATGATGACGACCATGTATCCCGACGATCGGATGACGGCGCTGATCGCGGTGCTGGCTGAGCGAGACGGTCCGGCGGGAATCCGTGAAGTGGAGGCGGCGCTTGCGACGTGCCCTAAGGATCCGCGGCTGCACTTCCTCAAGGGATCTCTGCTGGCCAGCGCCGAGGATTTTGTTGCCGCGCGAACCGCGATGCGGCGCGCCCTCGATCTCGCGCCGGACTATGCCGTGGCGCGGTTTCAGCTTGGGCTTCTGCTGCTATCGTCTGGCGATCCCGTGGCGGCGCAAGAGACATGGGGGCCGCTTCACAGCCTGCCGTCGGCCAATCCGATCCGGCTCTTTGTCGAGGGGCTGACGCGGCTCATTATCGACGATTTCGACGAAGCGGTGCGCTTGCTCGAAGAGGGGATCTCAAAAAACCAACAGCTCCCCGAAATGAACCGTGATATGCAATTGGTCGTGGACACCATTCGATCGAAACGCGGATCGGACGGTCCGTCCTCGCCGGTGGACCTGCTTTTGAAGCAATCTGCCTTCAAGGCGACACGGCATTGAATCGCGGCTGGAGCGTGTTTCGTTAGATGGACCGGATAACCAACTCCGACAAGCTTGTCCTTCTGCTCCGTCAAAAGCTGGAGGAGCGGAACAAGGCGTCGTCTACCGCGCGCCGCGATGGTGCGAAAGCGCGGCAGGCTATTTCCGAAGATACGGGACTGCACGCGCTTGCGGCCATGGAGGGGGTAGAGGATCAACCGCTCCGCCGCGCCTTCGTGGAAAATCTGCTCGCGGACCAGCTGGGCTCTGCGCTGACCAACGACGCCCAGTTCCAGCAGATTGTGAGCCGGGTGACGGAAGCGATCGATGACGATTCAAGGGCTTCCGAACTGCTGTCCCGTTTGATCGCCGACCTGCGAAGCCGCGTTTAGACTATTGCGTCAGAGCGCGGCTACTTGCGGGATGTCCTGCCAAAGCGGGCCATTGCTTCGGCGATCGTCTGGCCGGCTGGACCGATGGGCGTGTTCAAAGCGATCTGCCGCACGCGTTGTGCCGCCTGGGCGTTGCCCGTGCGGTCGAGCAGAAGGCTCTTGGCCAGCGCCCCGCCAAACGAGGACCGATCGAGCCGCAGCGCGATATCCGCGCGCCGCTCCGCGGACGCGACGTCGCCTGCCATGAGATCGAGGACCGCCAGGCCGCCATGATTCTCGGAGAAGTTGGGATCGATGGTCATCGCCTTCTCGAACCGTGCCCGCGCGCTGGCTGTATCGCCGGCGACGACATGGCCCCACCCTGCCGCAATCCATGAGCCGAGATGATCGCCGAACAGCGCCGCACCGTGATCGAGCGCCTCGGCGGCGGCTGCGGGCTCTCCCAGCGCTTGTTGCGCCAGACCGCGGCCGATCCATGCCCGCGGATTGCGCGGTTGTTGCTGGATCGCACTGTCGAACAGCACCAGTGCATCCGACGGATTTTGCTCGCCAAGTGTGAGAATGCCGAGCGCGGCCTGACTTTCTGGATTGTTTCCGCCTCGTCCCGCGTATGCGCGTGCAAGATCGGACCGTTCGGCGTCGAGGGCGAGTGTTGCGAGAGCGCCAAGCAGCGCTTTGTCGTCCGGATACGCCGCCAGCAGTTCTTCTCCTGCTGCCAGTCCGTCGTCGTAGCGCTTCAGATGATGCAGCATCTGGATCTTCAGGCTGGGCGCGCGGGGTGACACTGAGATGGTTTCGGGATCGAGGAGCTCCAGGGCCTCTTCATATGTCCCAAGCATCGCTTTCGCCCAGGCTAGGTTGAAACGAACCGCGGGATTGTTGTGACCGCCCGAGCGCAACTGCTCGAAGGCTTCGGCGGCATCCGCATAACGCTCGGTTGCGAGAGCGATTGCGCCTTTCAGGTTGACGAGCGACGGGGGCAGGGCTGTGAGAGATTGGTGGCGTACAAGCAGAGCATCCGCCTGTTCGTTGTCGCCGATCTCGGCGCTAAGCTGGACGCACTCCGCGAGAAGATTCAGGTTCTTGGGGTCGCGATCCAAAAATGTGAGCATACGCTGCAGACGAGGCCTGTTTTGCTGAGTTGAGATGTTCGCCCCCATAGATGCTTCTGCCATCGTCACACTCTATCAGCCTCGGCGTGCGTCTACAGTATCTAGCTACCATACTGAGCTCTCGGTGTTCGGGTGCCCGTGTTACGCACCGCCACCCTAAACTATTGAAAGAATTGTAAAATTCTGTCAATGCCGCGACTTGGCTGCCACGGCGCCTTTCCGCCTTGATCGCGAAGCCCGCGCGGTGCCGCCGAACTCGTCCGGCCTACTTCAGCAAGGGTGCGACGGCGAGCACGCCCTTGGCCGACTTCGATCAACAAGGCGGGCCTGAAGCGTTTGAAGAGAGATAGGGGCTACAGTGGTGCTGCAGTGCAACGTGCTCTGTTTGCTGCAACGGAGGGGAGCGGCGTTTTCACAGAGCTACCGCCGTACCATTCGATCGATCTTCCCGTCCGAAGAATGCCGCTGCTGGCCCATATCCGACACAACCCGACCTGCTAGCGAGAGCAGTACTGACTACCAGACATAAGCTTGCGAATAATGGGATTCCGGAACAGACGCGGCTGACCAGCCGTCCTGGGCGTCCCGGCGCTTGCATTCAATGTCGTCACCGCGGGGCAAGGAAGTGAAGCCGATGATCGATCGCCGACAACTTCTCAGGCTGTCCGCTGCCGTAACTTCTGTGGCCGCCGCCGGATCTCCCGCAGCCTGGGCAGCCGTGCAGTGGCCGGTGCCGCCGCGGCCGAAGAAGATTCCGGTGCGCGATGAGCACTACGGCTTGGTGCGCCACGATGATTACGCGTGGTTGAAGCCGTCGAATTGGGATGAGGTGCGCAAGAACCCGGCCGCGCTTGTGCCGGATATCCACGCCTGCCTCGATGCGGAGAATGGCTATGCCGATGCCATGCTGGCGCCGAGCGATCCGGTGCAGGATGAGCTGTTCGCAGCGATGTCACGGATCGCGACGGACGATGCCGCGCCGCCGCCGGTCATTCGCGGAAGCTGGGCCTATAGCTCCACCACGCCGAGCGATGCCAACTATCCGGTGTTTGTTCGCGAGCCGGTGAGCGGCGGGCCACGCCAGATTCTGCTCGATGTCAACGAGCAGGCGAAGGGACACAAATACTACGCGCTGACCTATCAGCCGCCGGTGATCAGTCCGGATGGAAAATACTTCGCCTGGGGCGCCGACGACGTCGGGTCGGAGTATTTCCGGCTGTATGTGTGCGATCTGGAAACGGGAAAGATCGCCGATACCGGTATCGACAAGAGTTTCGGCAGCTTCGCCTTCTCGCCGGACTCGCAATATCTGTTCTGGGTCTATCGCGATCCCTTGAGCCGGCCGACGAAAGTGTTTCGCCGTTCACTGAAAGACGGCACGGACACGCTTGTTTATGAGGAAGCCGATCCGGCGTTCTTCATGATCGTGTCGCTCACGGCGTCGCAGAAGAATGTTCTGATTTACTGCTTCAACGTCGATAGCAGCGAAACACGGATCATACCCGGCGATACCCCAACCGCTGTGCCGCAGCTGGTCGAGCCGCGAAGGCCGGGTGTGCAGTATTCGGTGCAGGACTGGAACGGCAAGTTCGTCATTCTGACGAACGACGACGGCGCGTTCGACTACAAGCTGATGTTGGCGGACAAAACCAACCTGGCGCGTGCGGGGTGGCAGGAGTGGATCGCGCACCAGCCCGGCCGCTTTATTCAAGACGTGAGGCCTTTCCGCGATCATCTCGTTCGCCTCGAATGGCGCGATGCCAATCCACAGATCGTCGCCATGGCGGCGACCGGCGGTGAAGCCAACATTCCGTTCGATGAAGCCGCCTATTCCGTGCGCCTGCAACCGGATCAGGACTACGACACGGCCACGCTGAATTTCGTCTACGAAACACCGCGTCACCCGTCGGCCTGGTTCGCCTATGACATGCTGGCCGGGTCGCGCAAGGCACTCACAGTGGCGGCGCCGTCGTTCGATCCTGACAAGTATGTCGTCGAGCGCCTCTTCGCACCTGCCGAAGACGGGGAGACGGTCCCTGTAACCGTGTTGATGCGGAAGGACACAAAGCGCGACGGCTCGGCGCCGGTGTTCATGTACGCCTACGGATCCTATGGCTCATCGGTTGAGGCGGCGTTTGCTCCGGCGCCGATCAGTCTTGTCGATCGCGGCTGGATCCATGTGCTTGCGCATGTGCGCGGCGGCGCGGAGAAGGGCACGCGCTGGTGGCGCTCGGTCCTGACGATCGGGAAGAAGAAGACGTTCACCGACTTCATCGCCTGTGCCGAACATCTCATCGCGAAGAACTACACGCGCAAGGGACGCATCGTGGCGCACAGCTTCTCGGCGGGCGGGCTGCTGATCGGTGCGTCGCTGAACATGCGGCCGGACCTGTGGGGTGGTGCAATCGCGCAGGTGCCGTTCATCGATTTGCTGAACACGATGGAGGATTCATCGCATCCACTGTGGTTCACCGCGCTGCCGATCTGGGG
The DNA here is from genome assembly GCA_036263395.1 of Rhizomicrobium sp. Taxonomy (GTDB): domain Bacteria; phylum Pseudomonadota; class Alphaproteobacteria; order Micropepsales; family Micropepsaceae; genus Rhizomicrobium. The sequence continues at coordinate 14,465 of DATAHD010000583.1, forward strand.
CGATCCGCGCAAGAAGGATGAGCTGGCGTACATGGCGAGTTATTCGCCGTACGACAACATCGTGCATCAGGCCTATCCGCCGGTGCTGGCAACGGGCAGTATTTCGGACGACCGCGTCGCGTACTGGGAGCCGGTGAAGCTGGTGGCGAAGCTGCGCGACTACTCGACCAATCACGCACCGAAGATGGTGAAGATCGACATGTCGGCCGGGCATATGGGGCAGGGCGGTCGGCTCGCACAGCTGCAGCAGATGGCGATGTTCTACGGTTTCGCGATCTGGGCCGCCGATCGCAAATGGACCGGACTCGCCTGATGCTCAGCGCTTGCGCCACCAGACGTAGAGGCCGGTCAGCGACAGGACTACGGTGACGAGACCGAGGATGAACACCAGGCTGCGGGTGGGCCATCCCCATATGCGCCCGGAATGCAGCGGATAGAGCGAACGCATCACCGCGCCACGGGCACCTTCGTTGTAGGGATCGTCGCGGAACGTCACCGCGCCGGACGCGCCATCGACGTAATATGCAGCTGGGCCGAGCGCCGAGTAGGTGTCCGTTTCGGAGCGGATGAACGACACGCCAAAGAGATTGAGTTCCGGTGCATACGTCGCGAAGTCCGGAACCCATCCGGGATGATCCTTGGCGGCCCGGCTGGCTGCTTCCTGCAGCGCCGCGGCGAAGGAAATCTTCGGCGCGACGACTTTCTTCGACGGTGCGCCTTCGCCTTCGTCGAACGGCGTCTTGGGTGCCTCCCAAACGGCGTTGACCGCTGGCACGAACAACTCGTCGTAGAGATTCATCTCGACCGACGTGAGCGCGATCACAAAGAGGCCGATGAACAGCCACAATGCGCTGGCGCGATGCAGGTCGAGGCAGAAGCGCGCAAACCTCGTGCCGCGCCGGACCAGCCACATCTTGCCCCAGCCTTTCCAGAACGGCGCACGCTGCGGGAAAGTCAGATAGAGGCCGAGCAGGTTCGAGAGGAACCAGACAATCGCAATAACGCCCATGAACCAGCGGCCAGCGGTGCCCGCAAGCAAGGTGTAGTGAAATTCGTAGAGGCCCTCGACGAGATGGCGTCGGTCCCAACCCGTGTGAACGGCGCGTGTGCCGATCAGATGGCCATCATGCGGATCGATGAACACCTGATCGAAGCTCAGCGGCGCGGCCGGTGCCGTTGCAACAACGCGCATCGCGAGCGACTGGCCGGGGACCAAAATCAGCGGGACGTTGACGAGCTGCCACTCCGGATGGGCCTGTGCCACGGCGTCGGCGATTGCGGCCGGCGCGGCCATGGGCGCCGCGACGGGAGCCGCGAAGAGATCGCGGTTCAGCGCGGCATCCAACTCGTTGCGAAAAACCAGAATGCTTCCCGTCACACCGGCGAGGATGAGAAACAGCATGATCACCAGACCGGAATAGCGGTGCAGCCAGACCAGCGCGTTGTACGCGCGGGCTTTTCGGGCAAAGCGAGCCCGGGCGTCCTCGAGCGCGGTGGCGTTGGCGGCGTTCGACATTGGCAATGGGTTGATGTGTCTAGAATCGACCCTAGCATGCTCATCGCACGCCGGTGTGCGGGTTTGTCCATGTGCGAGGGTCCAAAGCTGTATCCACCGGGCCAGCATCCGCGCGGCCCGCTTTCGATTGAAAACGACCCGTTCCGGTGGGCGGGCTGTGCGCTGTCGAACCAGAGTGACATTCGTGACCGACTACCGCGCCAAATTCCCTCCCAATTCCGAAAGCGATCTCGTTCGTCTGATCGAGCGGCATCCGCTTGCCTGGGTTGTTTCGCAAGGCACCGGCGAGAGCTTCGCGACGCCTTTGCCGATCCGGCCGGCGCTGTCACCGGACGACAGCCTCACCGTGCTGCGTGGCCACTTCGCGCGCAGCAATCCGCAGGTAGCGGCGCTGCGCAACGATGGCCGCGCGCAAATCCTGTTCATGGGGCCGCACGGTTATGTCTCGCCATCGTGGATGGCCGATCGCACGCAGGCGCCGACTTGGAACTATGCGAGCGCACAATTCGCGGTCACCATCGAACTGTTCGATGACGCTGCGAAGATCGAGGAACTGCTGCGCGATCTGATCGGCGCGATGGAAGCGGATCGGCCGAAGGCATGGTCGCCGAACGACATGGGCGCGCGCTTCGCTTCGCTGTCCCGAGGGATTGTCGGGTTCGATGCCGGAATTGTCGAAGCGTCTGGCCGGTTCAAACTTGGGCAGGATGAGCGCGATGACATCTATGCCGATATCCACCGCGGCCTGGCAGGCGAGCGCGCAACAGAACTCCTCTCCTGGATGGATGCGTTCAATCCATCCCGCAAGCCGTAGTCAGCTGTGGCGATGATCGAGCAGATAGTGCGTCGGCGGCACGCCGAAGGTGCGCCGGAACATCGCTGTGAAGGCGCTGGGACTGCCGTATCCGACGTCCAGCGCAACCACCGTCACCGGCTGCCCCATCGCCAGTCGCGATAGCGCTTCCATTAGCCGGACATTCTGACGCCAGATCGCGAAGCTCATTCCGGTTTCGCGGCGAAACGTCCGCGTGAAGGTGCGCCGCCCCATCGCCGCCATGTTGGCCCAATCGTCCAGCGCATCGTTCTGTCCTGGGTCCTGCAGTATGGCGCGGCAGATGCGGGCCAGCCGCTCGCTATGCGGCATCGGTACGTGGAACGGCACCGTCGCGGCCGTTTTCAACTCATCGAGGATCAGCGCCATAACCCGGCCGTCACGACCATCGACATCGTATTCAACGGGGATCTTCGTTGCTTCGACGATCAGTTCGCGCAGCAGATCGGTCACCTCGATCAACAGGCACGACTTTGGAAGGTCGGTGCTGGCGTCCTGACTGATGTAGAGCGTGCGACAGGAGACGTGCCCGCGGCAGGATACCTCGTGTTCCATGCCTGCCGGCATCCACAATGCGCGCTGCGGCGGCAACACATAGCTCGCCTTGTCGGTGAGCACGTTCATCACGCCGGCCGTTTGATAGAGCAGTTGCGCGCGCGTGTGGCTGTGGCGTGGATCGACAAAGCCGGATGGATACTCGTCCGCCAGTCCCGCGAGCGGGCGCGGCACATCCTGATAGTCGATCCCTTTGGTGCTGCGACCCATCTGGCCCGGTCGAGACAACATCTGATCCATCAACGACGGCGTCTTGCGAAGACAAGAAATACCTATCGAAAAGTATAGTCCAAAACTGTCGGTGGACAACGTATCGGCGGTGGTTCTGCGGGCCGTGCAGCCCGTGTGCCACACCTTTTCCGTACGCGGGCACGGGTGCGGACCCAGGGGACAAGGCAACCGATGGCAGCCGCAGAAGACATCGATCCGCAAATCCGCGAGTTTGTGAACGCGATCAACGGCGCCTATGCGAGCTTTGGCTATTCCGCCGACCGCACCTATGCGGAGTCCCGCGCGATCGCAGAAAAGGTCCGCGCCCCCTGGCGGCAAGGCGGTCCGGTCATGGCGGAAACGCGCGAGCGCGATATTCCCACTCCGCATGGCGCGGTCCGGGTGCGTCTTCACAAGCCGACGAAAACCGCACCGCTGCCTGCCTTTTTCTACAATCACGGCGGCGGCTGGACGTTGTTCAGCCTGGAAACCCATGATCGTGTGATGCGGGAGTACGCCGCACGCAGCGGTGCCTGCGTCATCGGCATCGATTACGCGCTTTCGCCGGAAGCCAAATTCCCGGTCGCGCTGGAGCAGATTGTCGCCGTCGTGCGCTGGTTCCGCGATCACGGTGCGGAGTTGGGCATCGACGGCACGCGTCTCGCCATCGGTGGCGACTCGGCGGGTGGCAATCTCTCGCTGTCGACCAGCCTCAAACTTCGCGACTGCGGCGAGGGCAGCACCCTGAAGGGGCTCCTTCTCATCTATGGCGCCTTCGACAGCTATCGCTCACGAGAGGCGGCCAAGCGCTATGGCGGCGACGACTACAATCTGACCGATGCGGAATGTGCGGTGTTCTGGGACAACTACATCGGGGGCACGCACGGCGTCGACAGCCCGTTGGCGCAACCGATGCTGGCAGATCTGACCGGCTTGCCGCCGGTCCTTCTCACCGTGGGTGAGTGCGACGTACTGGCGGAGCAGAGTGACCGCATGGCGGAGCGTCTGCGCGCTGCGGACGTTCAAGTCCGCCTGGATGTCTATCCCGGCGCGACGCACAGTTTCATCGAAGCGATGTCGATTTCGGAGCTGGCCAATCGTGCGCTCGACGAAGGCGCGCACTGGCTTGCTCAAATTCTCGCCACGAAAGCCTGAAGCAAAGGCAGCGGCGGGTAAGAGAGGACGTGGTCTGCAGCGGGTGGCCTGAATGCGACAATTTCAGACCCTGGTGCAAATGCTACGGTTTTGTGAAGTAGGCACTGTTCAATGGCCCGGTACGTGCCTCGGGCGTCATGATTGGGGGCTTTCATGCGCAAAGACATTGCGAAAAATTCAGTGAGCGCGAAGCGCCGCGCCGGCGCGATGCGCCTTCTCTGCGGCACGGCGCTGATGGCGCTGGCCGCGCCGGCCTTCGCCGATACGACGACGACAACCGAAACAGGCGGCGTTGAAACCGTCGTTGTCACGGCCGAGCACTACGTGCCGAAGGTGACGAACGCAGCGATGAAAGGCGATCAGCCGCTGATCGAAACACCGCAAGCCGTATCGGTCATCTCGCGCGACCAGATCAGCCTGCTGAACTGGCAGAACCTCAGCCAATCGGTGCGCTACACCGCCGGCATCACTGGCGAAAACTATGGCTCGGATGAGCGCGTCGACTGGCTCACCCTGCGCGGCTTCAATCCCGTGCAGTTCATCGATGGTCTGCAGGCTCCGGTCGGCTCGGTGTCGAACGTCGGTGTCGATCTGTACGGCTTCGACTCTGTCGAAGTGCTGAAAGGTCCGTCGTCCACGCTCTACGGTCTGGCCCCTCCGGGCGGCCTTGTGAACCTCACCAGTCGCCGCCCCGCCGAAGAGTTCGGTGGCCAGGTGCAGGCGCTCTATGGTTCGCACTCCAACACACAGCTCGACGGCTACGTCACCGGTCCGCTCGATGACGACGGCGACTTCCTCGGTAGCCTCACCGGCCTGGGCTACACGCGCGGCACACAGACGATCGGCGTGCGCTCGAAGCGCGTGCTGGCAGCACCGGCGCTCACCTGGCACGTCGACGACGCTACGAACGTCACGCTGCTCTCGTACTATCAGTACGACGACATCCGCGGTGATGGAGGCGGCTTCCTGCCGATCTATGGTGTTGCGTTGCCGAACCCGCTGGGCAAGGTGCCAACCTCCACCAACCTCGGCGACACCAAGTACAACGACTATCACCGCGATCAGTACGGTGTTGGCTACGACGTCACGCACAGCTTCGCCAACTGGCTGAGCTTCGAGCAGAACGTGAAGTTCTTCTACGACAATGCGAAAATGCTGGATGTTTACGGCGCCGGTCTTCTGGACGCAGACTTCAACGGCGTTCCCGACGACTATCGTACCGTCGTGCGCTATAACTTTCCGTTCAACGAACTCGTTCGTTCGTTCAATGCGGATTCACGCTTCAACGCAAATTTCGATACTGGTGCCGTCTCGCATAATCTGATCACGGGCGTCGACTATCGCGACTATACCAATCACTCGGAATTCGGTTTTGCTTTCGCGCCATCCATCGACTTGTTCAATCCCGTCTATGGCGTGCCGATCACAACGCCGGCGATGTTCCCTTACACGCATCAGCGGCAGGTCCAAACCGGGCTGTATGCCGAAGATGAGATGAAGCTGGACAACTGGGTGCTCACGGCTGGTGGACGCTACGACTTCATCGGCGCGTACAATTTCGGCGTCAAAAACGGCGACGCGCACCTCTCATACCGTGTTGGTCTGAACTACCTGTTCGACTCCGGCGTGGCTCCCTACATCGCCTACGCGACATCGTTCCAGCCGCTGACCGGTGCAGACCACAACGGCGTACCGTTCAAACCCAGCATCGGCCGTCAGGTTGAGGGTGGTATCAAATATCAGCCAAAAGACTTCAACGCACTCATCACGGCCGATGTATACAAGATCGACCAGAGCAATGTTCTGACGCCTGATACGCTGTTTCCGCCCTTCAGCAATCAGACCGGCGCCGTTCGCGTGCAGGGGTTCGAAATCGAAGGTGTGACACGTATCAGCGACCAGGTCAGCATCAACGCATCCTATAGCTACACGGACTCCAAGGTGACGAAGAGCGGTGGTCCGGATCTGGGTAAGCAAATTCCCATCGTGCCGAAGAACAAACTTTCGGCGTTCGTGGACTACACGCAGCAGACGGGAACGTTCGCCGGGTTGGGCGGTGGTCTCGGCGTCCGATACAACAGCGCCTACTATGGTGATCCGGTGAACACCTTCCGCACGCCGCCAGTGACGCTGGTCGATGCGATCATCCACTACGACACCGAAGACCGGCGTCTGCAGTTCAACGCCAGCAACCTGTTCGACAAGGCCTACCTGTCGCGCTGCAGCAGCACCGTCCAATGCTTCTACGGCCTCCGCCAGAACCTATCGGTGACACTGACGCGTAAGTTCTAGCGTTCACCGAATCCCGGGCGGCCAGCGTCACTTGGCAGTGGTGGCGCGAGGGGAGCCAATCGCTCCGCTCGTCCCGAGATGTCAATCTGAGCAAGCACGAGGGTGCCTGCTGCTCATCTGTCATCGATCCTCGACGAACGACGGTGAGGTCAGGCCCTCGAAGAATGGGCGGACGAAGCTTTCGGCGGCGCCGCTGGCTGCCGGATCGGGAAGCCAGAACGGCAATTCGCCGATGGCGTTCGCCACGGATGTCAGCATGTGCGCGGCGATGTGCACGTCGAGGTTCCGGATCGAGCCGTCAATCATGCCGTCGCTCAGCATGGCGCCGAAGCGCAGGGTGTTGCGGTCGTAGTCGCGCAGAACATCGCGGCGGATGGTTTCCGGCAGCGACACGGTGGCCGCGCGCAGCAGCGGCATGTCGCCGGCCAGCTGGTGCTGGACCAGCGAAATGACGGCCGACGCCAGCTTTGTGTAGCTGCTCACCGGAAGCCTGGCGGCTGCTTTCTGTGTGCGCCGGACGGCATCGGTCGTGTGCGCGAAGCAAATCCCGACGAGATCGTCCTTGGCGTCGATGTGATGATAGAAGGAGCCCTTCGTGACATCGAGCCTGGCCGATATCTTTTCGACGGACGCGCCGAGATATCCGAACTCGTTGATGAGATCGATGGCGGCGCGAAGGAATGCTTGGCGTGCCTCATCGCTTTCTGGATCCTCGGCCGCGTCCACTGTGAGCGGTTCCGAATGCCAGACGGTGATGGCCGAGCCGAGGCCGTTCACAAGGATATCGACGACCCGCTCGGCAACGCGCGGATAGTCGTCGCTGTCGTATTTCGGGATCCAGGCCTCCATCCAGAGGAACTGGTGCACCAGCAGATGCACGCGCGGGTTCAACGCGGCGCGCTTCTCATCGGCTCTTAGCAGCGGCTCGAACAGCTGCCGGGTGCTGCGGAACATGTGCACATAGCCGTCAAGGATGCGCTGGTCTCCGAGGGCGCGCACGTCGTCGAACTGGGCGAAAGCCGGGTGAGACCCCTCGGCGATCTTCTTGCGCAGGGCAAAGTATCCCGAGATGAGGGTGGCGATACGCGCATCGACCGTATCCGCCTTCGCAGCGTCTGCGATCAAGCCTTCGAAGATGTCCAAAGCGCGCTGAAAGCAGGCAGCGGACAATTCTTCCTTGCTGGGGAAGTAGTAGGCGATACCTGTCGCAACCATGCCGACGGCCTCGCCAACGTCGGCGAGAGTCATACCTTTCAGGCCCTTGCGATTGAGAATGGCGGATGCTGCATCGACGATCGCGTTGCGCCGGTTGAGATATTTTTTGGTTGGCGTCCCACGCCGGGCCTTCGCCGTCATACCGCAACACGCCCTGGATTCGCGTCCATTGGACGATCTGGCGTGCGCCATGATGGACATGCAAGGGGGCTGTGCATTCCGTACCTATAACAAAAATATACGTTCTTTCAACACGTTTAGCGTGTCTCATAGCAATAAAATGCAAACTTAAAGGGCTAATAACGATGCCCTGGGCCATTTGGCGCCGATGTCTCACAAAAAGAAACGTACTCAATATAGAAAAATATTGTAAAAGGTTCCTGAGTGGCTCATGATGCTGGGCATTGGAATACCGCACGCGGAAAAACCGCGGCCGCATCGAAGGGGAGCGATATATGAAGGGGCGTTATCTGTTGGGAGCGGCGGTTCTGCCGGTGCTCGCAGGCAGTTCTGTGATCGGGAGTGCGTTGCCGGTGTCGGCCGCCGAGCCCATCGAGGTCGTCTATGTGACGGCCGAAAAGCGATCGGAAGAAATCCAGAAAGTTCCGGCCGCCATTTCCGCACTCGATGACGAAGCGCTCCGGCGGTCGCATGTCGATACCATGGCGGGCATCGAGAATATGGTGCCGAACGTCCAGTTCGGGAGCGGGGATGCCGCCGCGCTGATCAGCATTCGCGGCATCAGCACGCTGGTGCTCGGACCGGGCGAGGATCCCGGTGTCGCGGTTCACCTCGACGGCGTCTATCTCGGCCGGGCGCAATATCAGAATGCCGCATTCTATGATGTGTCGCGTGTCGAGGTGTTGCGCGGGCCGCAGGGCACGGTGAACGGGCGCAACGCGACCGGCGGCGCGATCAACATCATCACACAGGAACCGACGTTCGACTTCGGCGGTTACGCCGATGTTTCATTCGGCAACTACAATCTGGTGAAGACAACCGGCGCGGTGGGCGGCCCGATCAGCGACAGCACAGCCTGGCGCGTGGCGTGGCGTACGGAGAACCACAAGGGGTACACACCCAACACCAATACAGATGAATTTCTGGACGGCGCCAACGAGCAGTCGGTTCGTGCCGAGTTGCTGTCCAAGCTCGATAGCCGCACCGAACTGCTTCTGACGGTCGATGGCGACTTTGCCGATACAGGGGGATACGCCAACATCGTTCTCGGCACGGTTACCGGTCTGCCGCTGCCGGCGGAAGCGCTTGGTGGCACCATCGCGGCCGGGCGGCGCGTAAGCGCAAACGATCCGGCGTATTATCGCCGCGAAGTCTACGGGGCGAGCGCCAAGTTCACGGTGGATTTCGACGATGTCCTGCTGACGTCGACCACTGGCTACCGTCAGATGCGCGAACGCTCGGCCGTCGATCTCGACGGCACAAGCTTCGACTTCATGCACGCGAAGTACACGCGCAATCAGAATCAGTTTTCCGAAGAACTCAACATCGTGTCGGACACCGACTCGCGGCTGAAATGGCTGGCCGGTCTTTATTACTTCCACGAGCACCAGAACTCGGACGAGACCTACAGCTTCCCGTCGGTCGGCTTCGATCTCTCCATCGGCGGGCCGCCGACGACCAACTCTTATGCAGCCTATGCACAGGCGACTTATGCGTTGACCGATCAGATCGATCTGACGGCCGGCGCCCGCTATACCGATGACCGGAAGAATTCGCACGAATACTCGGTCATTCCGCAATTCGCCATCAACGGACAGGCCGATCTGAAGGGCAACTGGAGTGCGGTCACGCCGAAGTTCGTGATCAACTACAAGCCGTCCGACGACACGATGTTCTACGCCTCCGCGTCACGCGGCTTTCGCAGCGGCGGCTTCAACATCGGCGGATTGCAGGGAACTGCGTTCTCGCCAGAGTTTGTCTGGAGCTACGAAGGTGGCATGAAGCACCAGTCGTCCGACCGGCGCTATACGGTGAACCTTGCCGTCTTCCAGTCGGACTACACCGATATGCAGGTGTTCCAGATCCGCAGCCTGCTTGCGACGGTCGAGAACGCCGCGAGCGCGACGATCAAGGGTGTGGAAGGCGAGTTCACGGCGCTGCCCACCGACGATATTCGCTTCGACCTCAACGCGTCCTACACCGATGCGACGTTCGACCAGTTTTCGAGTGTTGATCAGGCGCATGCTGCGTTGGGGCTGATCGACCTCTCGGGCAATCAGGTGCCGCGTGCGCCGCGCGTGAAGGTGAATGTCGGTTTGGAGAAATCATGGACGCTTGAGAACAATGGCGCCTTCAGCCTGCGCGGCGAGTATCACTATACCAGTCGCGTCTACTTCTCGGAGTTCAACGATCCGCTCATCTCGCAGAAGCCGGTGGGGGTGTGGAATGCACTCGCGACCTATGAAACCGCCGACGGGCGGTACCGGCTCTCGGCCTTCGCGGACAACATCGGCAACGAGACCATCTACAACAACAAGCTGGTCGGCGCGCAAATCCTGGGGTTCAATATCATCTCGTCGCCGGCACCGCCGCGCACCTTCGGTGTCGAGCTCGGTATCAAATACTGATGTGAGCAACCGGTGCCGCGGCTTGCGTCGCGGCACCGGTTGCAAGCAAACGCACGGCGAGGATGAGAGGGACGTTGTGAGCGACTTCGACCTCAGCCGCCGCGGTCTTGCCGGTCTGGCATCCGGCCTCTTCGGCACGATGCTTCCGCTGCCGGCTGCGGCAGCGCCCGCCTCAGCCGCGAGCACCGATAAACCAAAGCAGTCGTCGGCGATCCTGAAAACACCGTTGGGCGGCCTTATCGGGCAGGCCGTCGAAAAAGGCGGGAACCGCGTTACCGCCTACAAAGGCATCCCATACGCGCAGCCGCCGGTGGGTTCGCGGCGATGGCGTCCGGCAGAGCCCGCGGCGCCGTGGAATTGCACGCGCGACGCCACCGCGTTCGGCCCGCAAGCCGTGCAGGTACCCGAACCGGACGCGATGTTCTATTCGCTGCCGCAAGCGGTTCAGAGCGAAGACTGTCTCTATCTGAACGTCTGGACCCCAGCCGCGTCTGGCGATGAGACGGAACGTCTGCCAGTGATGGTGTGGATTCACGGCGGTGCGTTCATGACCGGCGCGGGTTCGCTTCCCGTCTACGACGGGGCCGCGCTGGCGCGGAAGGGCGTGGTCGTCGTCACGATCAATTATCGCCTTGGCGTGCTGGGCTATTTCGCGCACCCCGAACTGATCGCGGAAGCACAGGGCGGAATTTGCGCGAACTTCGGGACCACCGATCAGATCGAGGCGCTTCGCTGGGTGAAAAACAACATCGCTGCGTTTGGCGGCGATCCGGACAACGTGACGATCTTCGGTCAGTCGGCCGGTGCGATGTCGGTGTCGATGCTGATGACGACACCTATGTCGAAAGGTCTGTTTCATCGGGCGATCGGACAAAGCGGCGGCTTCTTCTTCCCGATGCGCACGTTGGGACGCCCAAGTTGGGGCGGTCCACCGGCGGAGGAGCTGGGTGCTGCGTTCGGTAAGCGATTGGGCGCCGCGACGCTTGCAGACTTGCGTGCCCTGCCGGCACAGACGCTCGCCGCAGCCGCGCCGCAAAACGGCGACCTGCTGAACGAACTTGGCGCGCTGATGGTCGTGGACGGGCTGGTGTTCGAAAAATCCGTGCTCGAGACCTTTCGGGAGGGGACGCAGCACGCGGTGCCGGTGCTGGTCGGATTCAACTCCGATGAAGCGTCCGGGATTGCCGACTATGGCGCGATCCCCGTGCTGTCCGATCCCGTTGCCTATGAGAAAGACATGCGCCAGCGCTACGGTGCGCTGGCAGACGGCTTCCTGGCGCGATACCCCGCGCGCGACCCACAGGCCGCGGCGTTCGACGCGTTTCGCGACGGCGGATTTGGCTGGCCTGTCCTGGAATGGGCGGCGCTGATGTCCCGGGTTCAGCGCAGCACCTATCTCTATTACTTCTCTCACACGCCGCCGGGGGCGGACGCCCAAAGGCCGGTGTTCGGAAGCCGAAATACCAGACGCGTCGGCGCGTTCCACGCCGCTGAGATCGCGTATGTCTTCAACAACGTCGATCGCGATGTTCTGTCGGTGTGGTGCGATGACGGCCCGCACCCCAACCGCCCTGCCGGAGCGCCGCGCGCAGAGGACATCCGTCTTGCCGACACCATGTCGGACTACTGGGTATCGTTCGCGAAAATCGGCGTGCCCGAGGCAGGCGCGTCGAAGTGGGCGCCCTATGACGACGCGGCCGGCCGCTACATGCACTTCGACAATGGCGCAACCCCATCACAACACTTGCTGCCCGGCATGCGTGACTTGAACAACCGGGTAGAGAGCGCACGAAAATCTGCCGGCACCTATTGGTATCTGGGTGATGTCGGTGCTCGGGGACAAGTCATCAGCTGAAGTTCGTGCAGCGCTTCCCGGTCGGCGTTGCTTGAAGACGGTGGTGTTGGAGATGCTCAGGTTAGTCAGTCATCAGGAGTTGAGGCGCCGCTGGATCGTCTGGCGCTGAAGGCCGTAATTGGCCGGTGGCACTTTCTCCCGGCAACGATTTCGGGACGCGCCATTGCCGTTTGGACCACGATCCATGTTCCCTTTTTGCGAGCCGCGTGAGGGCTCGCACCATTCCTGCTTTCTTTGTCGCTCTCAGTTGTGTCCCGCAGCAATCATTTGCTGAGGATCCTTCGGAATCGTTGTTGCCGTTCAGTGCAGCGGGTCGTCCTTGTAGATGGCTGTGCGTGTTTGCGGCTGGCTTGATGAGACTGTGCCGCGGTACATGCCGAGGTCGTTGATCGCGAAGCTCACCGTGCCGGATGCGTCCATGGCGATCAGGCCGCCGTCGCCGCCGATGGCGCCGACGGACATGATCGTGTCATGCGCGGCGGCGTCGATGGTCTGGTGATTCCAGCGCACGCGGTCGCACACCTGACGCGCAGCGGAGTCGCGGATGAAGAATTCGCCGGTGCCGGTTGCGGAGACGGCGCAATCGCCATCGCGCGCATAGGTGCCTGCGCCGATGATGGGAGAGTCGCCGATGCGGCCCCATTCTTTTCCGGTCAGGCCGCCGGTGGATGTTGCCGCCGCCAGATGGCCGTCCTGATCCAGCGCGACCGCGCCGACCGTGCCGTACATATGCGTCGGATCGAGTTGGGCATGCTGATCGCGCCGCCACTCCTGCAACATCTGCTCGCGCTCCGGCGTGTGGAAATAGGATGGATCCATCTGCACCAAACCTTGCGTGCGTGCGAATTGGTCTGCGCCCGCACCGGCCATGAAGACGTGCCGGGAATGGTCCATGACGGCGCGCGCGGCGAGGATCGGGTTTTTCGTCGTTGTCAGCGCAGCGACGGCACCGGCGCGCTGGTTGGCGCCGTCCATGATCGCGGCGTCGAGATAGACATTGCCGTCCGCCGCGATTGCGGCGCCGCGTCCGGCGTTAAAAAGCGGATTGTCTTCGAGGATGATGAGCGCTGCCTGCGTGGCGTCGAGCGCCGAACCGCCATGCTCCAGCACGGCTTTGCCCGCCTCTAATGCCTGCGCGATCGCACCGCGATAGGCGCGATCCTTTTCCGGCGTGAGATCGCCGCGATCTATGATGCCGGCGCCGCCATGAATGGCCAGCGACCAGCTGACCCGCCGGGTCAGCGTTCCGTTCCGCACATCGTAGGTGCGTTCAAAGGCGGGGCTCTCGACGTGCTGCGTGAGCACGTTGAACCGCGAGCCGGCATTGATGCCGGTGACATGAAACGCGCTGCCGTTGAGCGGTTTTCCCGCACGAAGGTCGCGCACGGCGCCACCGGTTACGAGCCACGCATGTTTGTCCGGTGAATCGGCATAGAAATGCGCCTCGCCGTCGGTCTCCACGGTCAAACACGCATTCTCATCGATGCCGAGACCTGAGAGCTGCGTGTGCGGTGCAAGCGTGCGCGCTTTGACCAGGAACGCGATCAGGCGGCCCAGGCGGTCGCGCGTATCGAAATGGCTGTCGGTGACGATGTTGGCGAGCTGGCGCGAGTGAAAGAACTGCCCGACGATGGTCACACCGGGGCCGAGTGGATCGTGCAGCGCTTTTTCTGCGGTGATGCTGTCGCCGTCCATCGCGCCATAGAGCCATGCGCCCTGTACCGCCAGTCCCGCGCTTGTCCCGCCGATGGGCTTGCCTGCCGCAACGGCCTGGTCGATCAGGCGATTGAGTGGCGTGCCGCGCCACATGCGTACGTAGTTAGCCTGGTCGCCGCCGCCGAAGAATATCCCGTCGGCCTGGCGCACAGCTTCGAGCAATTTCTTATCGTAAGCCGCGCGCCGGTCGCGAAAGAGAAACAGGCGCACGGACGCAAGCCCGCCGATACGGCTATAGAATTCTTTATGCCCGTCGGTTTCGTCGGATGCGCTTAAGACGACGATGTGTCCGTTGCCTGCATGTGCTGTAAACCAACGGAACGCGGCGAGATTCCAGTCGCCACCGCCGGACAGCAAGAAGCCGCCACGGACTGCGCCTGGCGTCGGCGCCGCTTCGTCGCCGATCGCTTCCGTCAAATAACCGGGGCCTTTCGTCCAGGTGTCAGCGGCTTGTACGGAGGTTGTGCCTGCAGCGAACAGGCACAATGCGGAAATTAGTGAAGCTAGCGAACGCAATGAAGTCCCCTTCGAAATCATGCGCCGCAAACATGTGTGCGAAAACGCAATCTGAAAACGATAGCGCCGCATCGAGTGCTTGGCACCTTGCGGACATTTACAAATAAATTGTAATCGAAGAGTTGTTGGAAAACAGGGGGCAGGGCGATGAAAATCGACCGCATGCATAGGCTCGGCATTCTCACGAGCTGCAGTCTCATCGCGCTTGCCGGTGCAGCATGGGCGCAAACATCGTCCGACGATCCAAACGCAAACAGCAGTTCCGACGGGATTGAAACGGTAACGGTGCTTGGCTCGCGCATTCCGCGGGCCAACAGCGAAGGCCCGGCCCCGGTGACGACCATCACCTCCGATCAGATCCGCGCGGGTGGATATGCGAATGTGCCGGATGTTCTGCGCACCGTCGGTCAGAACTCCGGCGAAACACAGTCGCAGCAATCGGGAAACGCGGCCG
>DATAHD010000584.1:0-2046 GCA_036263395.1 Rhizomicrobium sp.
ATCGCCGGCATGATGGGCGTGCCGAAAGAACGCGAGAAAGACTTCAAACGCTGGTCGAACGCGACACTAGGCTTGCAAAGCGGGTCCATCGAGGCTGACCGCATGCAGACCCTGATGGAGTTGGGCACCTATTTCGCGCAGCTCTCCGCCGAACGGCGTGCCAATCCCGGCAGCGATCTCATCAGCGCGCTGACCAGGGTCAGCGATACGAGCGAAGCGCTGACCGATCAGCAGATCGTCGGATTCTGCATCCTGCTGATGATCGCCGGCAATGAGACGACGACGAACCTGCTCAGCAACCTGCTCGACCGGCTGGCAGGCGCGCCGGACGACTGGGCCGCGCTGCGTGCCGATCCGGCTTTGCTGGACCGCGCCATTGAGGAATCGCTGCGCACGGATTCGCCGATCCAGTTTGTCATGCGCATCGCCCGCAAGGATGTCGAGATCGGCGCGGCAAAGATCAAGTCGGGCGACTACATGCTCGCCTATCTCGCATCGGCCAATCGCGATCCGGAGAAATGGAACGATCCTGCGAACTTCGAACTCAGCCGCGAGCGCGAGCGCCACGTCGCGTTCGGCCACGGCGTGCATCACTGCATCGGCGCACCGCTGGCGCGGCTGGAAGCCAAGTCCGCGATGACGGCGCTGCTCACGCGGTTCGCGTCTGCAAAGCACGCCAAAGCGGAGGGCGAGCGCGTGATGCACGGCATGCTGTTCGGCTACCAGCGTCTGCCGCTGGTGTTCGGCTAACCTTCCACCGGCAGACAGATGTCGATGTGCGCGCCCTTCCGGCTTTGATCGAAGTCGGCGGGGTAGAGTTCAAAGTCGGGACGCTGCGCCAGCTTGTGGCCGGACTTCGGCATCATCTCGCCCCAGATGACCGACATCGCGGCCTGCATCTGCGGATGCAGCTCACTGCCATCGATCACGATGCGGAAGACGGCGTATTTGCCGGCAGGAATCTCGATCTTCTCGAAACCGGCAGGCTGCGGCGCATCGCCTTTTACTTCGACACCGGCCATGTAGCTGAACGCGCCTTCGGAGGGATCGACCATCTGGCCGACACCATAGGTGCGGGCATCGACTTGTCCGGCGAGCGGCAGACATTTGATGAGGCGCGGCCACAACGCCGGAATGCCGCTCTTGTTATCCTGATGGAAGACAGCGCGCGGCCCGGCGACGGTGAAAGCTTCGCGGTACAAAAGTTCAGGCAAGGCGGTGACGCGCTGAACGGCGACGGTGGACGACATCGGTTTCTCCCTGGGTTGCATAGCAGTCTGGCGTTGGAACTGTCCTGGCGGCACGCCGAAGCGGCGGCGGAACGCGCGGGTAAAAGCTTCCTGCGATTCAAACCCGCAATCGAAGGCGAGTTCGATTAGCGCTGGCGGCTTGGCGCTCATCAGACGCATGGCCGCCTTCTCAAGACGGCGATCACGGACGTAGCCCATGACGCTTTCGCCGAGGCGGACAGTGAAGGCACGGCTGAAGTAGTAGGGTGACAGTCCGGCGACATCAGCGAGCACCTGCACGCTGAGCGGCTCGGTCAGGTGCGCCTCGACATGCGCGAGCACATCGGCGAGGAAGTCGGAACCCGTTTCGGACATGGCACTTACCTTGGCAGCACGCGCATTGTCCGTCCTGACCAATCTTGCCTTGCCCAAGCGGGTTAAATCCCCGCGCATTGAAATCCGGGGGCGAGGGAACATATGTCAGGGTTCTGACGCCAGCTTGGCGTCCATCCGGGAGGGAGCCCCAATGTCCGGTTTTTCCGATTTCGTCCAACGCAGCAAGCGCTTGCTGGCCGTCCTGATCGTGCCGATCGCGCTCGCCGGTTGCGGCGTCAACGCCATTCCGACCAAGGACGAGGCCGTGAAAGCCGCCTGGGGCGAGGTGCAGAACCAATACCAGCGCCGCTCCGACCTGATCCCGAACCTGGTTGCGACCGTCAAAGGCTACGCGGCGCAGGAGAAATCCGTGCTGGTGGAAGTGACCGAAGCGCGCGCGAAGGCGACGCATGTGTCGGTCGATGCATCCACGATCAGCGAT
>DATAHD010000585.1:0-4917 GCA_036263395.1 Rhizomicrobium sp.
GACACCGGCGTCGATGATCAGATGCGCGACGTGAATGTTCTTGGGGCCGAGCTCGCGCGCCATCGCCTGTGCCACGCCGCGCAGGCCGAACTTGGCGCTGGCGAACGCGGCATAGCCGATGCCGCCGCGCATGCTGGCGGTGGCGCCGGTGAAGAGGATGGTGCCCTGTCCGCGGGGGAGCATGAGGCGCGCGGCCTCGCGCCCGGTGAGGAAGCCGGCGTAGCACGCCATCTCCCACACCTTTCGGAACACGCGTTCGGTCGTGTCGAGCACTGGAAAGTTCACATTGGCGCCGACGTTGAAGATGCAAACCCCTAGCGGGGCGGCTTTGTCCGCCTCATTCAGGAAGGCGGCGATATCCTCTTCCTTGCGCGCGTCGAGCCCGCGAACCTCGCAGGCGCCGCCGGCGGCCTCGATCTCGGATTTCAGCGTCTGGAGTTTGTCTGCGGTGCGGCGGCCGGCGAAGACCTGATAGCCCTCGGCGGCAAACTTCTTGGCGATGGCAGAACCGATGTAGTCGCCTGCGCCGATCACGGCGGCGGTCGCGTTGCGCTTCTGCATGACTGCACCTTAAGTCTTGATTTAAGACTTATAGGTCTTAGAATGAGACTGAGTCAATCGCGAGTTCGAGCATGCGTTGGGACGATCTGGCCAAGGAGGACTGCTCGCTGTCGCGCACGCTGGCGGTGATCGGCGACCGCTGGACCTTGCTGATCCTGCGCGATGCGTTCCTGCGGGTGCGCCGGTTCGACGATTTCGAGAAGAGCCTGAAGATCGCCCGCCGCGTGCTGGCGGAGCGGCTGGCGCTACTGACCCATGAAGGCATCCTTGCCAAGGTGGCGTATCAGGAACGGCCGGCGCGATACGAGTACAAGTTGACGGAGAAAGGCCTTGGGCTCTACCCCGCGATCCTGTCGCTGGTGCATTGGGGCGACAAGCACTACCCCACGAAGAAAGGCCCGCCGGTGCTGCATAAGCATCTCAAATGCGGCCACGACTTCCGATCGGTGCTCAACTGCTCGGAATGCGGCGAGCCCGTGTCCGCGCGGGAGGTGGCGGCCCGCTCAACTCGTAAGCGCGCCGCCGCCTGAACGCTATTCCCGAAGCCCCCAGCCGATCGAGTAGAGACGCCACACGATACCGCCGAGGACGGCGGCGAGGACGACGGTGAAGATCGCGCCCAGCAGTTCCGGGCCCTCGCCGAAGCCGATCATCGAATGGCGCAGGCCGTTGATGAAGTAGAACAGCGGATTGCCGTAAGCGAGCCAGCGCAGCCATGGCGGCAGCATTTCGATGGTGTTGAACACACCGCCGACCATGGAGAGCGGCTGGATGAAGAACACCATCAAGACGTTGAGCTGTTCGAACGTCTTGGCCCACAGCGCGACAATGATGCCGAGGAAGCCGAACGTCATCGATACGAACGTCACCCAGAAGAGGAATTCCAGGAACGAGTACATGTGCACCGCACCAAACGCGACGCCGATCAGCATGATGCCGATAGCCGTCAGCACCGAGCGGATCACGACGATGCTGATCGATCCCAGGATCATTTCCGCATAGGAGAGCGGCGCGACGAGGATTTCCTCGATACTCTTCTGGAAGCGCTGGAAGTAGATCTGCGAGGTCGATTGCAGGAACGAGGCGCTGATGATGTTCATCATCAGTACGCCCGGCATCACGAACTCGATATAGCGATGGCCCGCAATAGTGTTGATGCGGCCGCCGACCACGAAGCCGAAGATGAAGATAAAGAGCAATGCCGAAATCAGCGGCGCACCGATCACCTGAATTGGCACGCGCCAGAGCCGTTGAAGCTCGCGGCGGACCATCGTCCAGGTTCCGATCCAGTTCGTGATCATGCGCCCGCTCCCACCGAGACGTGGTCTGCGGCTTTGCCCGTGGCCGCGAGATACGCGCTCTCCAGGCCGCCGGGTTCAGTGAAGAATTCCTCCTTGGGGCCGTGGCGCACGATGCGTCCTTTGTTGACGACCGCGATTGTTTTGCAGAGGCGTTCGATCTCTTCGAGATAGTGCGAGGTCAGCAGGATGGTTTTGCCGTCCTTGTTGAGCTCCTGCAGATAGCGCCACAGGTCCATGCGCAGCTCGACATCCACACCGGCCGTCGGCTCGTCGAGGATCAGGAGCTGCGGATCGTTGATCATTGCGCGGGCGAGGATCACGCGGCGCTTGAGACCGCCGGAGAGTTCGCGGAACGCTTTCTTGGCATGCGGCACGAGATCGAAGCGTTCGATCAGCATGTCGATGCGCTTCTTGCGCTCGGCCGACGGCACACCGAAATAGCCGCCCATCCAGTCGATGATGTTGCGCGCGGTCGCGAAGGGATCGACGTTGAACTCCTGCGGGCTGAGCCCCACAAGCGTCCGCGCCTTGCGATAATCCTTCACGGCATCGACGCCGAAAATCTTGATCGTGCCCGATGTCGGATTGGTGATGCCGGTGATCGAATGGATCGTCGTCGACTTGCCGGCGCCGTTAGGCCCCAAGAACCCGAAGAAGTCGCCCGGCTGAATGGAGAACGTAACGTCTTCAACCGCGACAGTGCCGCTGCGATAGACCTTACGCAGATGTGTGATTTCGAGTGCAGGAGTCATGAGTCGTTATACCATAACGGGGTATGCGGTCAGCGGCGGTCACGCACCAATGGCGCGCCCCACCTATGCGTTGGCGGAATTTCTTCGGTGCTACCGCCCGGTCGCACGGGGCGATCCGGATAGCGGCCCTGGCTGAGCAGGCGATCGTACAACACGATGGCGCCAGCCATGCCCACATTGATCGAAAAACGTGTCGGGATTTTCACGACGAACTCACAGCGCGACAGCACCTTCTCGGAGAGAGATAGGCGCTCGCCACCGAAAACATAGGCGGCACGATGTGGATGACGAAAGCGCGGCAATTCGACCGCATCGTCGGTTATTTCCACACCGACAAGACGGCAATCCACGGGCAGCCGGAACTCATCCGCCGTCTCGTAGCGGTAGAGCGGCATCGAGCCCTGTGAGCGCGACGTGTCGGCGTGGCCTTCCACCGCCAGCTTGAACGGCGCGTTGATGGTGAAGAAGAAGCTTGCGTCGAACGCGTGCGAAATGCGCATGAGATTGCCGAGATTCAGCGGCTTCGAAACCCCATCCACACCGACTGCAAAATAGCCGCGCACTACCCCTCCGCTTGCGCTAAGAAGCGGCTACATAACGCTTGGAGCACGGCTTGGCCAATCCCGTTCTGATCGAAGTCACGCGCGGTGATCGCGTCGAGAGCATCCATCGTGGATCGATCGCTGTCGTCGATCCGGACGGACGGGTTGTCGCGGCAATTGGCGATATCGAGTCGCCGGTCTATCCGCGCTCTTCGCTCAAGCCGGTGCAGGCGCTGCCGTTGGTCGAATCCGGCGCGAGCGACGCCTACGGACTCGGTGCCGAAGAACTGGCGCTGGCCTGTGCCTCGCATTCCAGCGAACCGATGCACACCGACCGGGTGAAGGCGTGGCTGGCGCGTATCGGCTGCGAGGAGAGCGACCTTGCCTGCGGCGCGCATCCGTCGCTGTCGCAGCCGGTGGCCAATGCGATGATCCGCGCGGGCGAGAAGCCGACGCGCGCTTACAACAACTGCTCCGGCAAACACACGGGATTCCTGACCCTCGCGAAGCATTGGGACATCGCGACCAAGGGGTACGAGCTGCACGACCATCCGGTGCAGCGCGCCGTCGCCGAGACGCTGGGCGAGATGACGGGGCTTGGTCCCGATATGCCATGGGGTGTCGATGGCTGCACCGCGCCGAACTTTGCCCTGCCCCTGCACTCTCTCGCCTTCGCACTCGCGAAGATGGCGACGCCATCGACCCTGCCGGCAGCGCGCGGTGCGGCGGCTGAGCGGCTGATTGCGGCGATGATGGCGCATCCTGAGTTGGTGTCAGGTACGGGGCGCACCTGTGCGATCTTGATGCGGGCGTGTGATGGCAAGGCGGCGGTGAAGACCGGCGCCGAGGGCTTCTTCGCCGGCGTGATCCCGGGCAAAGGCTATGGCATTACGTTGAAGATCGACGATGGCACCGGCCGCGCGGCGGATGCGGTGATGGCGGTGCTGCTCGACAAGCTGGGCCTTCTGGATACCAGCGGTGAGGCGGGTGAGATCGTGCGCGCGCCGATCATGAACACCGCCAAGAAGCAGGTCGGCGAGCGCCGGGCCTCCCCAACACTCGCCGAGTTCAAGATGCCGTCCGCTTAGTTCGCGGCGGGCTTGTTCTCTTTCGCGGCGTCCTTCGCAGCCTTGGCGGCTTTGTCGGCTGCCTGCATCGCGGCGGTGTACGGCTCGATCTTGCTGATCACACAGACTTCGTGGATGCCGGAGCCCCAGTCGCGGGTCAGGACTTCGTCGCCCTTTGAGAGGCACGACAGATCGCTGCCGCCAATTGTCTTGAAGGCGAGATGCTGTTTGAACTTCATGCCGGTGCATGTGCCGAACAGCGCGAGCTTGTACTTCTCGTGCCGGTTGCTCTCGACGATCAGCGTACGGTCGTTCTGCGCATCGAAACTGTAGATATCGAGCCCTCGCAGGCATCCCTGTTCGGCCTTTGCGGGGATCGCCGCGAACAGCGCCAGCCCGGCCAATGCAAATGTCGCAACTTTCATTTTGGTCTATCCTGTACTGACGCCCTCCGCCGCTACGATAACGCATTTTTGCGTGTTTGGCTCCGGGCTTGGCGGAGGCCGGGTCGTTCATTAACGTCGCCCGCCGTCAGCTATCCAATAACTGCGTCAAACGAGGAGACGTTCATGAAGGCGATGCTCTGCACCCACTACGGGATGCCGGAAGAGATGGAATACGGCGACCTGCCCGACCCGAAAGCTGGGAAGAACCAGGTGGTGGTGTCAGTGAAGGCGTGCGGCGTGAACTTCCC
>DATAHD010000586.1:0-1563 GCA_036263395.1 Rhizomicrobium sp.
CCAGCAGGATCACCAGCACCAGGCCAAGCACACCACCGCCGCCGGCTGCACCATAACGGCTGTAGCCATAACCGCCGCCGCCGAAGAGAATCACAAGCAAGATAATGACGATTAGAAGAGTCATCGAAATTCCCCGTTTGAAACTGACGGGGTGTTAATCCCCTGGGGTCGCGATAGTTCCCCACCCCTCCACGAGCGCAGCGAGTTGGAGGGGTCGATTGATCGCACAGCGATCAATCGGGGGAGGACGCTAGGCTAGCGCCTCAACCAACCGCAGTGCGTCACTTTCCGAGTGATAGATCGAAAACCCGATCCGCAGCCGGTCGCCGCGATAATCCGCGATGATGTTCTTCGCCGTCAGCGCGCCAACAATCTCTCCGGCCCGCTCGGTGCGAAACGCCAGAAACCGCCCACGCATCGCGCCATCCGGCACGATCAACATCTCCGGCTTTAGCGCACACGCGGCCGAGCCAAGCGCCTCCACAAACACCCGCTCGATCCCGCGCACATGCGCGAGCATTGTCTCGACCGTCCAGCCCTCGCGCACCAGCCAGTCCTGCACCGCGTTGAAGCGATAGAGCCCGCTCACATCGAAGGTCGCCCCAAAGAACCGTGCCCCGCCATCGCTGTAAGACACGGTCGTCGATCCACCTTCCAGCGTCTCGAACCCCGCATACCAACCGGTATCGCGCGGCCGCATGCCGTAACCCGGCGGACAATGCAGAAAGCAAACCCCTTCGCCCGCCATCGCATATTTGTACCCACCGGCGAGATAGAACGCGCGATCCGCAACGCCGCTCAAATCCGTCGGCCGCGCCATGAACCCGTGATAGCCGTCGATCACGACAAACGCCGCCGGATCGCGCACCGCATCAACGATCCGCCGCACGTCGCGCACCGCAAAGCTCGAGTCGAAGAACACCTGGCTGAAGAACAGCAGGTCGTATCCGCCCCGCGCTGCCGCTTCGGCCATCCGCGCTTCGAACGTCTCGAACGGCGCCGTCGGCACCCGCGTCACGACGACAAGCCCGTCTTCTTCCAGCCGCGCAATCTGCCGCGACGCGCTCATGAACTCCGACGCCGTCGTCAGGATGCGCACCGGCTTGCCTGCCGGAAAGCATGACAGCAGGCGCAGTACGAACGAATGCGTGTTCGGCCCGAACGTGATCGTGTCGGAATCGGGCAAGCCGAGCTGCCGTGCGATATGTCCCTGTGCCGCCGGAATCACGTCAGCGAAAATGTGATCCCACTTGCGATCCAGCAGCCGCGCCGCATCGCGCCACGCCTGCTGCTGGCCTTCAAAGCTCGCATCCGGCCACGGATGATGGCTGTGCGCCGCCACATGCAACGGCGCGCCCGGCGCTTCGACGCTGAGGGAGAAGCCCGTCATTGCGGCGACGGCGGCGCCGCTTTGATATCCGGATCGTCGATGTGCTCCGCCTTCCACCGCATCGCCATCGTCACGCGCGACCGCCCCGACGGATGATCGTAGAACAGCCACTCCTCCAGCGGCGACGGATCGAGCTTGCGATAATTGCTGAGCTTCATCGACACACTGGCAAA
>DATAHD010000587.1:0-3510 GCA_036263395.1 Rhizomicrobium sp.
GGCGGTCTTCACCTATAACGGGCTTGTCCGCCGCAAGAACGTGGTGGCGGAGGCGTGGTCCGGTATCGACGTGCAGCTGAAGCGGCGCGCCGATCTGATCCCCAACTTGGTGGAGAGCGTGAAGGGCTATGCCAGCCACGAACGCGGCACCCTCGACGAGCTGACCAAACTCCGCTCCCAGACCGGTTCGCAGGACGTGGCGCAGCGCGCGCAGACGGAGTCCGCGATCTCTGCTGCCATCGGCAAGGTGATGGCGGTGGCGGAGGCGTATCCCGACCTGAAGGCATCGGCGAACTTCCAGTCGCTGTCCACCCAGCTCGCCGAGACCGAAGACCAGATCCAGCTGTCGCGCCGCTACTACAATGGCGCGACGCGCGACTTCAACACGATGATCGAGCAGCTGCCGTCCAACATCATCGCCGGTGTGGGTGGCTTCAAGCAGGCGCCGTTCTTCCAGATCGACAACGAAGCCGACCGTACCGTTCCCAAGGTGTCGTTCAGCTGAGGACGCAGTGATGCGCGGCCTCCACCCCTTCGTTCTGTTCGCCGCACTGTTCTTCGCCTTCGCGCTGCCCACCGCGGCGCTGGCGGACGAAGAACGCATCCTCTCCTACGACAGCGACGTGACGGTTGCCCGCAACGGCGTGCTCACCGTCGTCGAGACGATCCATGTCGTGTCCGAAGGCGAACAAATTCGCCACGGCATCTTCCGCGACTTCCCCACGACCTACACCAAGGACGGCCGCAGCCTGCATGTCGGTTTCGCCGTCGTCAGCGTGACGCGCGATGGCGCCGACGAGCCCTACGACATCTCCTCTATCGACGACGGCCAGCGCATCAAGATCGGCGACGCCGACAAGTATCTCGAGGATGGCGAGCACACCTACGTCATCACCTATACGACGACGCGCCAGATCGGGTTCTTCAACGGCTATGACGAGCTCTACTGGAATGCGACCGGCAATTTCTGGGCCTTCCCGATCATCCGCGCCCACGCCACCATCCATCTGCCGGCCAATGCCGTCATCACGCAAAGCTCGGTCTACACCGGCGCGGCCGGTTCGTCGGAAAGCAACGCCGTCATCCACAAGCTGAACGATCACGAGATCAGCTTCGAAACCAACCAACCGCTCGGCGCGCAAGAAGGCATGACCGTCGCGGTCGGCTTCAAAAAGGGCGCCGTCCTGCCGCCGACGAAGGCGGAGCAGCGCGCTTACTTCCTGCGCGACAACGCCAGCGCCATCGCGGCCATTGCCGGCATTTTCATCCTCATCATCTATTTCACCGCGACGTGGTTCGAATACGGCCGCGACCCGCCGGGCGGCACCGTCATTCCGCTGTTCGCGCCGCCGAAGGATTTCTCCCCCGCCGCCGTGCGCTTTGTCCATCGCATGGCCTATGACCGCAAGGCGTTCTCCGCCGCGATCATCAGCCTCGCGGTAAAAGGCCATCTCAAGATCAGCGAAGAGGACGGCACCTACACCCTCACGCGCCAGGGCACCGCAGAGCCGATCTCGAACGGCGAGCGCGCCGTGCGCAACATGCTGTTCAAGAGCGGCGACAGCATCGAACTGAAACAGGCCAACCACACCGACATTGCCGCCGCGATCTCCGCCCTCAAGGATTCGCTGCGCCGCGAGTATGAGACGGTCTACTTCGTCACCAACCTGCACTGGTTCATCGGCGGCATGGCGATCCTCGTCGTCACCGCAATTGCCGCGGCATTGATGAGCGACAACGCCGGCGAAGCCGGCGGCCTGCTGTTATGGCTCGGCGGCTGGAGCGCCGGCACCGCGTTCCTGCTGCATCAGGCCTACAACCGTTGGGTCGATGTCTTCGTCGGCCCCGGCTCGCGAATCGTGAATGTCTTCGGCGCGCTGTTCATGAGCGCCTTTGCGCTGCCGTTCACGGTGGCATTGCTCTTCGTGCTTGGGATGGTTGGCGTGATGGTGTCGTTCCCGACCGCCTTCGCGCTCGTCGCCGGCGGGCTCATCGCCTACCTCTTCTATCATCTGCTCAAAGCGCCGACGCTTGCAGGTGCCAAGGTGATGGCGGAGATCAACGGCTTCCGCGAATTCCTCAACACCGCCGAGCGCGACCGCCTCGAACTCCTGAACCCGCCGAACATCACGCCAGAGGTGTTCGAGAAATTCCTCCCCTACGCCATCGCACTCGACTGCGAGAACCGCTGGGCCAAGCGCTTCGAGGCCGAGGCCACCGCGGCCGGGGTCGATCCGCACTCGAGCACGTACTATTCCCCCGGCTGGTACTCCGGCTCCGGCAGCAATTTCAGCAGCGCCGCTTTCACGTCATCGCTCGGCGCTTCAATGGCAGCCGCCGCTGCATCGGCCGCAACCGCCCCCGGCTCCAGCTCCGGCAGCGGAGGCGGCGGCTTCTCCGGCGGAGGAGGCGGCGGCGGCGGTGGTGGCGGGTGGTAGCCGTCGCAGATCCATCACCTGACGGAGCACTGCCTCTCTTCCTAATACCCCTCGCTTGTCATCCCGGATGCAGTGGAGCGCAGCGAAACGGAAGTCCGGGCCCATTGTGCCGCGAACGCGAACGTTCGAGCTTGCGGAGGAATGGGTCCCGGACCTCCGCTGCGCTGACGCTCCGCTACGTCCGGGATGACAAGCGAGGGTGAGGAGAGTTCTCGACGTCAGCAGCTACCGCCGCTTCGGCGGTCCCATCCGGTTGTCGATGGCGAACGGCCCCGGTCCCATGCCCACCAGCAGCAGCAATCCCCCGGCGACCGCGACGTTGCGGGCGAAAATCTCGAAATCGGCGGCGCGGTCGATCGGGTTTTCGATCTTCCAGAAATCGTGCATCAGCATCGACACGATCAGGGTGAAGGCGAACAGCATCAACGCCCCGGCACGCGTGTGGAAGCCGAGCCACAGCGAGAGCCCGCCGAGGATCAGGATCGCCAGCACGCCGACCAGCAGCAGCTGCGGCACCGGCATGTTCTTCAGCATCATCAGCTGCGCCGTGCCTTCGAAGTTGCCGATGATCTGCAACGCCGCCGAGAGGAAGAACCACCCCAGCATCGTTCGCCCCAGCAACGGCGCGATCAGTTCCGAAAACGACATCCGCTTGTCCCCAGCACGCGAAGCAAGTGTGACGGAATCACAAACCCCGCCTGTCCGCTAGAGGACGGCGGGGTCGCACAACCGTTCGGTTGGGTCAGGCGCTGCGTAGCGAGTGCTTGCGCAGGTGGCGGACGAGGGCCATCTCGTCCATCCGCGACTGGTTGCGGCGGGCCTCCGTTTCGGCGGCGCGCTTGTTCTGCTGCTCGATCGCCAGCTCCAGACTTTTGAGGTCCTGGAATGCGGTCGTCAGATCCTGCTGCACCGTGGCGCGCTCGCGCTCGATCTCTTTCAGCGTGGCGCGCAGATTCTCGCGCCGCGTGTCGATGGAGCGGAGGAAGGACGGGAAAGCGAGACGGCCGATGTCGGAATCGTTGGCGCGCTGCCGTTCGCGCGCGATGCTCTCTTCGAGATCCGCGAGCTTGCG
>DATAHD010000588.1:0-2661 GCA_036263395.1 Rhizomicrobium sp.
TCGAGATGCACGACAAGACGCTGTCTGGGCAGAAGGAGCAGAAGGCGCGATGGAAACGCGCCATAACTGTGGTAGCGGGCGGCGACTTCGGCGTTGGCGACCGCTTCGGCACCTTTGGCACGATGGGGTTCGGTGCGGGGCAGCTCTACACCGCGAAGTATTTCGGCCCCGACGCCAAGGCGAAGATCGAGGCGCTGGTCGCCAATCTGAAGGACGCCTATCACACGCGGATCGAGAAGCTCGACTGGATGGGTGAGGCCACCAAGAAAGAGGCGCTGAAGAAGCTTGACACCTACAACATCAAGGTCGGCTATCCGGCACATCCGCGCGACTACAGCGGCGTGATCATGCTGCGCGACGACCTCGTCGGCGACGTGCGCCGCGCCGCGGCGGCGGACTGGGCGTTCTACAGCGGCCGCATCTTCGGGCCGGTGGATCGCGAGGATTGGGGAATGACGCCGCAGACCAACGATGCGTACAACGGCTCGCTGCGCGACATCGTGTTTCCGGCCGGTATCCTGCAGGCGCCGATCTTCGATGCGAATGCCGATCCGGCGATCAACTATGGCGCTGTCGGCGGTGTGATCGGACATGAGTTGACGCATGGCTTCGACGATCAGGGCCGCAAGATCGACGCCACCGGTGCGCTGCGCGACTGGTGGACCAAGGACGATGCGAAGAAGTTCGAAGCGCGTGCCGCGATGCTGGGCGCGCAATACGACAGCTATGAACCGATCCCTGGCGTGCATGTGAACGGCAAGCTGACGATGGGCGAGAACATCGCCGATCTCGGCGGGCTGACGCTTGCGCTCGAGGCGTATCACGCCTCGCTGCACGGGCAGCCGGCGCCGGTGATCGACGGGCTGACCGGCGATCAGCGTGTGTTCCTCGGCTGGGCGCAGGCGTGGCGCGGCAAGGTCACAGACGACTTCGTGAAGCGCCAGGTGGTGAGCGATCCACACAGCCCGCGCCAGTTCCGCGTGATGGGACCGGCGCGCAACATCGACGCCTGGTACGACGCGTTTGGCGTGAAGGACGGCGACACGATGTACGTCGCGCCCGACAAGCGGGTGAAGATCTGGTGAGCTACCAGACTTTCACGCGTGCGTTCGGGGCGAGGTAGAGCTTTTCGCCGGGTTTGACGTCGAAGGCGGTGTACCAGCCATCAACGTTGCGCACGGCTTGCGACCGGTACATGCCCGGTGAGTGGCCGTCGGTCAGGATCTGCTGGCGCAGCGCGTTCTCGCGCGTCTTGGTGCGGGAGCGCTGCGCGTAGTTCAGGAAGAACTCCTGCGCCATGGTAATGCCGCCCGGCGCGGGGCCTTCTTCGTGCAGTGCCTGCCACGCGTCGAACGAGGCGGTGACGCCGGCGACGTCGGCGATGTTCTCCGACAACGTCTGTCGGCCGTTCAGGCAGAGATCGGCGAACGGGCAATACGCATCGTATTGTTTGGCGAGCGCTTCGCCAGACGCTTCGAAATGCGCGAGATCTTCCGGCGTCCACCAGTTGGCGAGGGCGCCGCGGGCGTCGAACAGCGCGCCCTGGTCGTCGAAGCTGTGGCTGATCTCATGCCCGATGGTCGCGCCGATGGCGCCGTAGTTGAACGCGTCGTCGGCATCGGGGTCGAAGAACGGCGGCTGCAGGTAGCCGGCGGGGAAGTTGAGCGCGTTCTGCAGCGGCAGGTTCACCGCGTTCACGGTTTGCGGCGTCATGCACCATTCGGTGTGATCGACCGGCGCCTTCAGCTTGGCGAGACTGCGCTTGTACTCCCAGCGCTCGGCGCGCATGACATTGCCGAGGAGATCGTCGCGCTCCACCTCGAGACCGCTGTAATCGCGCCATGTCTCCGGGTAGCCGACGCCGACATAGAGGGTGGCGAGTTTCTCCTTTGCTTTGGCTTTGGTGGCGGGGCTCATCCAGTCGAGCGCATCGATGCGGTGCGCGAAGGCGGTCTTGATGTTCTCCACCATCGTGACGAGACGCGCCTTGGCGGCAGGCTGGAAGTACGCGGCGGTGTAGAGCTTGCCGACGGCATCGCCCATGGCGGCGTTGGTGGTATCGACGGCGCGTTTCCAGCGCGCGGTGATGACCTCTGCGCCGCTGAGGCTCTTGCCGTACATGCCGAAGCGCTGCTCGACGAACGCTTTGGAGAGATAGGGCGCGGCGTGGTTGATGAGGTGGAAGGTGAGATAGTCCTTCCAGGTGTCGAGCGGCGTGTCCTTCGCCAGCGCGGCGATGCCGGTGAAGGCGTCGGGCTGCCAGACGATGAAGTTCTGCTGATCGTCGAGATGCGCGCCGGTGAAAAATACGGGCCAGTCGAAGCCCGGCGCCTTCACCGCGAAATCGGCACGCGTCCACGGGTTGTTGCTCTTGCGCACGTCGTTGTTGTCGACGCGACTGGCTTGCACCTTTGCGATGGCGGTTTCGAGCGCGAGGATCGCGTCGGCCTTTGCCGGACCGTCGGCGATACCGGCGAGCGCGAACATCGCCGCGATGTGGGTGCGGTAAGCATCGCGCAGCGTCTTCATCTTGTCGGTGTCGGCGAGATAGTACTCGCGGTCCGGCAGGCCGAGGCCGCCTTGCATCAAATACGCCGTGTTGCGCGCCGGCACGTTCATGTCGGGCGCAACCCACAGGCCGAACAGATTCTCCGTGTAGAA
>DATAHD010000589.1:0-7569 GCA_036263395.1 Rhizomicrobium sp.
ATGATGACCGTGTCGCCATCAAGGATGCCGGCGTTGATCATGGAATCGCCCGTGACCTCCAGCGCATAGTGGTCGCCGCGGCCCAGGATGCCGCTTGGCACCGGGATGTCCGCCAGTTTGTTCTGGAGCGCCTCAATCGGCGTACCGGCGGCGATGCGGCCGACCAGCGGCACATTGATCGCGCCGTCGCTGTCGCCCACAGGGCGCCGAGGCGGGCCACTGTGGCGGTTGTCGACCGGGACGCGGTAACGGCCGCCAATTGGCATCATACGCGCCATCTGGCTGCGGGTGGTCGCTGGACGGATCGTGTCGGACACGTTCTCCGGCAGCTTGACGATCTCGAGCGCGCGGGCACGCTTTTCCATACGGCGGAGGAAGCCGCGTTCCTCCAGCGCCGTGATGAGGCGTTGGATGCCCGATTTGGACTTGAGGTCCAGAGCATCTTTCATTTCGTCGAAAGACGGCGGGATGCCGCTTTCACGCACCCGCTCATGGATGAACATGAGGAGTTCGTACTGTTTGCGGGTGAGCATTATTTTGTTCTCCGTGGGTGCCGGTCCGAATCCGACCGAACAAATCCGAAACACGGGTAATTGTTCTAGTTAAGTTCTGAAGCCGGGTCAACAATCTATGTGAATTCTTTGTTCGAGCCCGAAATCTGGCTGCTTCCGGACCGAGAGCAACAGTCCGACGCATCGAATTATCTGGAATATATAGAGAACAAACCCTGCAAATTCAAGCGGTTAGTTCTCGGCTTCAATCGAGAGGCAGATACGCGACCGGTTCACCGGCGCGCGCAGCCGGCGCACGCGGCACCCGAATGACAAGGGCATCGGCGCGGGCGAGGGTACTCTGCATCGACGAGTCCTGGACCGGAAATGGATCGATCCAGCGCTCGCCATCGCGAATCGCGAGTTGCGCCCGGATGTAGTCCTGCCGGATGTCGTTCTCACGGAGATCGCGCGCCAGTTTGGCCGTCAGGGTGGCGGATGTGGTGTCGGTTCCAAGCATCGCTGCGACGGCCGGTTTGATGAACAGGAGGGCGCAAACCAACGTCGAGACCGGGTTGCCCGGCAGGCCGATCAGTGGCGTGTCGCCAAGGCGGCCGAAGATCAGCGGCTTTCCCGGCCGCATCGCGATCTTCCAGAAATCGAGCGTGAAGCCTTCCGGGCCGAGCGCCTTCTGCACCAGATCATGATCGCCAACCGACGCGCCGCCGATCGTGACAATCAGGTCGGCGCCTTTCGCTTTCGCGGCAATGCTCGCCACCGCATCCATCGTGTCGGGCAGGATGCCGAGATCGATCGCCTCGCCGCCCCACTGCGCAATCATGGCTGATAGTCCGTACCCGGACGATGCCACGATCCCGCCAGGCTTGCGCGGGTCGCCGGGGCGCGAAAGCTCGTCGCCGGTGGCTGCTATAGCAACGCGCGGTCGCCGAACGACGGAGATGTTCGCAAGATCGGCAGCTGCAAGCAGCGAAACATCACGCGCGCTGAGACGTCTTCCCTTGGGCGCAATCGCGTCGCCGGTTTTGAAATCGAGGCCAGCAAGGCGGATGTGACGGCCTTTGCGTGCGGTTTCGTTGATCATGACGCGGATGCCGTCGGCCGCCGTGTCTTCCTGGATTACGATGGCATCGGCGCCCTTGGGCATCACGCCGCCGGTGAAGATGCGCACGGTCTGACCCGCACCGACGACACCTTCGAACGGATGGCCGGCTGGCGAGGTGCCGATGACGTTGAGTACGGCACCAGCAGTCGCGTCCTCCGCCCGAACCGCATAACCATCCATGGATGACACGTCGTCGGGCGGCTGCGTGGCGCGCGCCACGGCATCTGCGGCCAGCACGCGGCCAGCAGCATCAGCAATCGCAACGGTCTCTGCGTTCAGCGGTTTGAATGCGGCCGTAATGCGCGCGGTGGCTTCGGCGACGGGGATCACCGGAACATGTCCTCAACACGGGCACGGGCTACGCGCGCCAGCTTTTCGGCAACATCGTGCGGGATCGTACGCGATCGGCCGGTGAGGAAGCCAAGGATCTGGCCCGAGGGAACGCCGGCACTCTTCGCCCATTCGGTCGCGCGTAAGCCATGCGCGGTCATGAATTTGCGGAAGGCTTCACGCTGCGCCGCAGCGTCTTGCGATGGACGCGGTGCCGCGACTTCACCCATGAGCGTTGTCGGTTTGCTGCGCATCGGCGTGGCTGCTGCGCGCGGCTTGAACGGTGCGGGCTTTGCGGCCGCTCCGGCGCGGTAATCGCCGCTCTTGCCGCCCGACTTCGCAACCAGCTTCACACCGCCGATGACGGCGCCTTTATCGACCGCCTTGACCATGTCGTAGATCGTCAGCGCCGCCACGCTCGCAGCGGTCAGTGCTTCCATCTCAACGCCGGTCTGACCGGATGTTTTGACGGTGGTTACAACGCGGATGCGTTTCTCCGCGTCCTGCATCTCGAATTCGACGCCGGCTTTGGTCAACGCGAGCGGATGGCAAAGCGGGATCAGTTCGCTTGTCTTCTTCGCCGCCATGATGCCGGCGATACGCGCCGCGGCGAGCACGTCACCCTTCGGCGCATTGCCCGCGGCAACGGCGGCGAACGCCTCGGCAGACAGCGACACGGTGGCTTCCGCCACGGCTTCGCGATCGGTCGTCTCTTTATCTGACACATCGACCATGCGCGCAGCGCCGCTCTCGTCGAGATGGGTGAGCTTGTTCATGCTCAGACCCTAGCGCCGATGAGCGCCTTTGTCGCCGCCGCAACGTCTTCCTGGCGCATCAGGCTTTCGCCGATGAGGAACGTCGAGATGCCGTTGTCGGCGAGGTGCTTCAGATCGTCCGGCGTCGCGAGACCGCTCTCCGCAACGATCAGCTTTCCTTCTGGAATGCGCGGCGCAAGGCGGAGCGTAATGCCGATATCGGTCACGAAGGTTTTCAGGTCGCGGTTGTTGATGCCAATGATGTCCGCACCGAGTTTCAGCGCGCGGCCGAGTTCCGTTTCGTTGTGCACTTCGACAATGGCATCCATGCCCCAATGCGCTGCATCGAGCATCAGCATTTTTGCGGTCAGATCATCGACCATTGCCATGATGACGAGGATGCAGTCGGCACCCCAGGCGCGCGCCTCGGCCACCTGATAGCTGTCCAGCATGAAGTCCTTGCGCAGCACCGGCAGCGATGTCGCCTCTCGTGCGGCGATCAGGAACTGCGGCGCACCTTGAAACGATGGCTTGTCGGTAAGGATCGACAGACATGCCGCCCCGCCTTCTTCGTATGCCTTCGCCAGCGAAGGCGGATCGAAATCCGCGCGGATCAGTCCTTTCGAAGGGCTCGCCTTCTTGATCTCGGCAATCAGGCCGTAGCGATGATCGGTGCGCGCGCTTTCGAGCGATTTGCGAAAGCCGCGTACCGGGTCCGCCGCACGCGCTGCCGTTTCGATCTCCGCCACCGAGATACGCGCTTTGGCATCGCGTACTTCATCCCGTTTGTAGGCCGCAATGTCGTCCAGGATCGTCATGCGTTCGAACACTCAACCAGTTTCGTGAGCGTGGCAGCCGCTGTGCCGCTGTCGATTGTTTCGGCCGCCAGTGCAATGCCGTCTTTCAACACCTCGCACTTACCGCCCACAATCAGCGACGCCGCCGCGTTCAACAGAACGATATCGCGGTAGGGGCCTTTCTTGCCGGCGAACAGATCACGCATGGCCGCGGCGTTCTCTGCGGCTGAGCCACCGACGATGTCGCTCATAACCGCGCGGGGCAGGCCCACATCTTCCGGCGTGATCTCCTTGGTCGTGACCTTGCCGCCCTCAAGCACCGCGATCTTTGTCGTGCCGGTCGTCGTGAGTTCGTCCATGCCGCCGCCGTGCACCACCCACGCCAGCTCGGTGCCGAGCTGCGCGAGTGCCTTGGCTAGGGGGGCAACCCATTCGGGTGCAAAGACGCCAATCAATTGCCGCCGCACCCGTGCCGGATTGGAGAGCGGCCCGAGCAGGTTGAAGATCGTGCGGAAGCCGAGCTCTTTGCGCACCGGCGCCACGCGCGCCATTGCCGGGTGGTATTTCTGAGCGAACAGGAAACACAGCCCGGCCTCGCGCAGGCAGCGGCTGGCACCGGACGGCTCGAGGTCGATCTTAACGCCGAGCGCTTCGAGCACATCGGCCGCGCCGCTCTTTGACGACATGTTCCGATTGCCATGCTTGGCGACGGGAATACCGCACGCAGCAACGATGAACGAGCAGGCGGTCGAGATGTTCAGCGTGTGCTGGCCATCGCCGCCCGTGCCGCAGAGATCGATGGCATACGGGTTCGCCTCGATGGACTGCATGTTGGCGCGCATCGTGCGCACCGCGCCGACGATTTCTTCCACCGTAGGCCGACGCACGGTGAGAGCGCCAAGGAACGCGGCAATCCGGACGTCGCTCACGCTGCCCGCCATGATGGCACCGAACGCACGCGACGATGCTTCCGCGTCGAGCGGCAAGCCATCCGCGACGCGTTTCAAAAGGGGCGCGAAGTCTTCATCCGTCATGCCGGAACGATGTCGCGGGCGATCTTCAGAAAGTTCTCCAGCAGCGCATGGCCGTTCTCGCTTGCAATGCTCTCCGGGTGGAACTGCACCCCGTGCACCGGATGCTTTTTGTGCATTACGCCCTGGATCACGCCATCATCGCTCTGTGCCGTTATTTCCAGATCGGCCGGCATGCTCTCCGGGGCGATGGTGAGCGAGTGGTACCGGGTCGCGAGAAAGTCGTTGTTCAGGCCCCGGAACACGCTCTTGCCGGTGTGATGGATGCGGCTCAGCTTGCCGTGCATCGGCTCGGGCGCCCGCACGACCTTGCCGCCATAGACCTGACCGATCGACTGATGGCCGAGGCAGACGCCCAGGATCGGCATGCGGCCGTTGGCGGTGCGGATGAGGTCCATGCAGATGCCGGCTTCATCAGGCGTGCAGGGGCCGGGTGACAGCACAATGCCCTCCGGCTTCATCGCCAAAGCCTCGGCGGGTGTCAGCTCGTCGTTGCGCTTGACGACGACGTCGGCGCCCAGCTGCCCCAGATAATGGAACAGGTTGTAGGTAAAGCTGTCGTAATTATCGATCAGAAGAAGCATTGCTGGCGGCTTTTGTTAGGTGGCGGAACCCTATCGGGTCCGATCTGCATTGTCGAACATGCCACCCTTCTATAGTGAAGGTTATGCGGCGTTCGTGACGATTCTGGCTCGATGTACAACTGTCTCAAGTGCCCTGGCTTTTGCTGCTCGTACGAGATCATTCCCGTGAAGGAACGGGACGTGAAGCGTATGGCCAAGTACTTCGGTATCAGCGAGCGGCTGGTGAAGAAGCGCTATCTGGTCGCACGCGATGACGAGAAGTACTCCATGCGCCGCAAGGCCGATAAGCATTTCGGCTATATCTGCCAGTTCTTCGATACGGAAGCGCGGCGCTGCACGATCTATGAGGGCCGCCCCACCATCTGCCGCGAATATCCGGGCGATGGCCGCTGCGGCTACTACGATTTCCTCTCGCACGAGCGCCGCATCCAGGAAGACAAGGATCTGGTGGCGGTGACCAACAACCGGCGGCGCTAGGCCTAGCGATGCGCTGTCTCGACTGACATGGCGCGGCGAAAGGCAAGCGGGGCCGGGTTCCTCGAAAGCAACCGCCTCGACGCGGTGTTCTGGATCCTGATGCTGTTTGCCGTCGCGGTGAGCGGCGGTAAGGCGCTGGCGGGTTTGCCGGTGCTGGCCGGCTTGTTCGTGCCGAGCGGCGGGACGACATCAGCGGCGGCAGGGCGGGCCGACGTGGCTTACGCAACGTTTCCGCAGAGCATTGGCTCTTCAACACAGAACACGACCGAAGTGCTTCAGGCAGCATCGCTGTTTCCCGATTGGATCGGGGGCGGCACCAAACCAACCGCAAAAGGGGTAGTGCGTCCGGTACCGACCCGCGCCGCGCGTATAGCCGTGGTAATCGACGACATGGGCGGCGATGTGGAGCAGTCGCGCCGTGCCATCGAACTGCCAGCGTCGATCACCCTGTCGTTCCTGCCATATCCCGATACGGCGCCCGGACTGGCGCGTTTGGCGCATCGCGAAGGGCATGAACTGCTGGTGCATGTACCAATGGAGCCCATCGGTCCGGCTGATCCGGGACCGAATGCGCTGGAGACCGGTCTGGATGGGGCGGAGAACCTGCGCCGTCTGGAATGGAGCCTCGCGCGGCTCGAAGGCTATGACGGCATCAACAACCACGAGGGCAGCAAGTTCACATCAAGCCGCGCGGCGCTTGAGCAGATCATGGGGGCGCTTGCGGAGCGGCGCCTGTTCTTCCTCGACTCCCGCACGACTGCGGGAACGCAGGTCGTTCCTGTGGCACGCCAATACGGCGTAGAGAGCACGGGCCGCGACGTATTTATCGACGACACGGACAGTCCGGACGCCATCGATACGCAGCTGCGCCTCGCCGAAAAGCTGGCGCGAGAGCGCGGTGTCGTGATCGCAATCGGACATCCGCGGCGCAACACAATTGATGCGTTGTGGCGCTGGTGTGGTGAAATCCGCTCGCGCGGCTACACGCTCATCCCGCTACGCGAGGCGATGGCGCTCAAGACGGCACGCGAAACCCGCGAGGCGTCGCGCTGAACCTACTGGCCGCGGCGAGACGCAGAGGCGAAGCGGACGGCTTCTTCTGCGGCGGTCATCAGCGCTTTCGCTTTGTTGACCGTCTCTTCGTACTCGGCTTCCGGCACGCTGTCGGCGACGACGCCGCCACCGGCCTGCACATACATCACGCCGTCTTTCACCAGCGCCGTGCGCAGCACGATGCAGGTGTCCATCGATCCGTCGGCGCCGAAGTAGCCGACCGCGCCGGCATAGGCGGCGCCGCGCTTCTCCTTTTCGAACTCATCAATCAGCTGCATCGCGCGGATTTTTGGTGCACCGGACAAGGTGCCTGCGGGCAGTCCGGCAGCAAGGGCATCGATGGCATCGAGGCCAGGGCGGATTTTGCCTTCGACGTTCGAGACCAGGTGCATCACATGGCTATAGCGTTCGATGAAAAAGCTGTCGGTCACCTTCACTTCGCCGACGGCGGCGACGCGGCCGACATCATTGCGGCCAAGGTCGACCAGCATCAGGTGCTCGGCGCGTTCCTTCGGGTCGCTCTTCAGCTCTTCGGCAAGCGCCTTGTCGTCATCCGGCGTTGCGCCGCGTTTGCGCGTTCCGGCGATGGGGCGGATCGTGACCACGCCGTCGCGCAGCCGTACGAGTATCTCCGGCGACGAGCCGACGATCGCAAAGCCCGGAAAGGCGAGGTGATAAAGATAAGGTGACGGGTTCGTGCGGCGCAGCGCGCGATAGAGCGAGAACGGCGGCAGCTTGAACTCGCGGCGGAAGCGCTGGCTCGGCACGACCTGAAACACATCGCCGGCGCGGATGTACTCTTTCGCGCGGTCGACCATGGCGAGGTACTCGTCATGGGTCATGTTGGATTCGATCTTCGCCAGCGGCGGCAGTTCGGCCGGGATTTGTATGGCAGGGGCAGGGCGCTCGATGTCGGCGACGGCGTCGT
>DATAHD010000590.1:0-5907 GCA_036263395.1 Rhizomicrobium sp.
GCAGAAAGCGCGATGGCGCGGCCGCCGGCTTCGGTGATCGCCTTCGCGGTCTCTTCGACCTCCTTCGCACGGTCCACCGCGACGACGGCGGCGCCCTCACGTGCGAACAGCTTCGCGCTGGCGCGGCCGATGCCGCTCGCGGCGCCCGTGACGACGGCAACTTTGCCTTCCAGACGGCCCATAAAGTCCTCCATTTTAGCCGGGCCGGAGATTGACGCCTTGGCGGGGAGCGTCAAGGCGGCGATTTGGCGTGGCGGAAACCGTGTGCCAAAAGGGCGCCGCATCGAAACAGATTCAATGTCATGGCTGCGCGGCAGGCCGTGCTCGGCATCGACCGTGGCGGCTTTCAACATGGTGTCAAAACGATCTTCGAAAACGTGTCGTTCCTGCTGGACGACGCGCGCACGGCGCTGGTCGGCGACAACGGCGCCGGGAAATCCACGCTGCTGAAGTGCCTGGCAGGCGAGTATGAGCTGGGCAGCGGTACGATTGTAAAGTCGCGCGGCTCGCGTATTGGTTACGTGCCGCAGGAAATTCCGACCTCGCTGAACGGCGTGTCGGTGCGTGACATGCTGGAGGGCGCCCTGCCCGCCGATGCGCGCGACGATACGTGGAAGGTCGACGTCCTGCTCGACGACCTGCGCATTCCGTTCGAGATCGCGGAGAAGAAGTTCGGCGAGTTGTCCGGCGGATGGCAGCGGCTGCTGCTGATCGCGGCAGCCAAGCTGGGCGAGCCGGACATCGTCATCCTCGACGAGCCGACCAACCATCTCGACATCGAGAACATCAACAAGCTCGAGCGCTGGCTGGAGGACGACATCCGCTTGCCGATGCTGATCGTCAGCCATGATCGCGAGTTCCTCGACAAGATGACAACGCGCACGATCTTCCTGCGCCACGACGGCGCGCATACGTTCAAGGTACCGTTTTCGGTGGCGCGCGAAGAGCTGTTGCGCCGCGATGCGACGGCGGCGGCGAAACGCGAGCAGGAAGACAAGGAAATCGCGCGGCTGCACAAGATGGCCATGCGCTACAAAGCGTGGGGCGTACTGAATGACGCGTTCCACAAGAAGCAGCGCACGACCGAGAAGCGTATCGCGCGCATCGAGGACGAACGCGCCGACACCTATGTCGCGAAAAAGCGGAAGCTGGAACTGAACGACGACAGCATCGACGCGAAGGTCGCACTGCGGCTGCAGAACATGGTGGTGACGGTGCCGGACGGATCGCGCACCTTGATCACCATCGACCGGCTGGTGATCGGGGCCGGCGACCGTGTGGCGCTGCTGGGTGTGAATGGCAGCGGCAAGTCCACTTTGCTGAGTGCGCTGGCGGCGGCGTACGACCCGAACCAGGAGCACTATGACGGGCGTGCCGCGGTGCGGTTCAATCCGGCGACGAACCTTGTCTATTTCGATCAGCGGATGGCGGATCTGCCGCTCAACATTTCGCTGCTCGACTACATCAGCGACATCAAGACGATCAACAACTCCGCGGCCGTCACGGTGCTGGCCAAGGCGGGGTTTCCGTTCGAGCGGATGCAGGCGCCGATCCGCGGCCTCAGTTATGGCGAGCAATCGCGGCTGGTGTTCCTGCGCATGAAGCTGCTGAAGCCGAACTTCTATCTGCTCGACGAACCGACCAACCACCTCGACATCGAGGGGCAGGAGGACCTTGAGGAGCAGCTGGAGGAATCCGACGTGTCGTGCATCTTCGTGAGCCACGACCGCTTCTTCACCCGCACCGCGGCAACACGCTTTCTGGAAATCCGCCGCGGCAGGCTGGTCGAGGTGGAGGATGCCGACACATTCTTCGATCAGCAGGTCGAGAGGGCGTCGGCGTGATGCGGCCTCTGCAACGGTGCGGTGGCTGACCGACGATGCCGTTCAACTCCTACCCCTATATCGCGTTCATCGTTCTCGCGGTGCTGGCGTTCCTGTTTCTGGAACTACGCTTTCCGCGCGCGCGGCGGCCCTATCTGCTGCTGCTGTCGTATGTCTTCTACGCCTGGTGGCGAGCCGATTTCGTCCTGCTGGTGATCGGTTCGACCATCGTGAACTACACGATCGGGACGGAGATCACGCGGCGACACGCCGCCGGGCGCGCGACACAGGCGCTGCTGCTGGCGGGCCTCGCGTTCAACCTCGGCCTGATTTCGCTGTTCAAGTATGATGACCTGTTCGTCGGCACCACGAACGCGGTGTTCGGCACAGGCTTTCCCCTGCCCCACTTCTTCCTGCCGCTGGCGATCTCGTTCTTCACCTTCGAGCAGATCAGCTATCTGGTCGATGCCAGTCAGGGCAAAGCAAAGCTCTATTCGTTTCTCGACTTCGCGCTATTCGTGGCGTTCTTCCCGCATCTGATCGCGGGACCGATCGTACGCTACAACGACCTGATCCCGCAGTTCCATGAGACGCGCAACGGCGAGACGCGCGACATGGACATCGCGACCGGCGCGACGCTATTCACCTTCGGGCTCGCGAAGAAGACACTGATTGCCGACAACCTGGCGCCGTTCGCCGACGCGATCTTCGGTGGGGCGCAGCACGGCATTGCGCTTGGCTTCGCGGATGCGTGGCTGGGGACGCTGTTCTTTGCGTTCCAGATCTATTTCGATTTCTCCGCCTACACCGACATGGCGCTGGGCAGCGCGTGCATGTTCGGCATTCGCCTGCCGTTCAATTTCAACTCGCCCTACAAGGCGGCGAGCATCATCGAGTTCTGGCGGCGCTGGCACATCTCGCTGTCCACCTTTCTGCGCGACTACCTCTACATCTCGCTGGGCGGCAACCGGCAGGGCGCGGCACGGCGCTACCTGAACCTGTTCATCACCATGCTGCTGGGCGGCCTGTGGCATGGCGCGAACTGGACCTTCATGATCTGGGGCGGACTGCACGGCACGTATCTGATCATAAACCACGCATGGCGCGCGGCAGTGGAACGCTTCGGCTGGCGCGCACCTTCGGGCGCGCAGGGGGCGGCACACGCTTTCGCCGTGTTGCTGACCTTCGCCGCCACGACATTCGCATGGGTGGTGTTCCGGGCGCCGACCTTCGACAGCGCGGTGAATGTGCTGCGCGGTCTTGCCGGCATCGGCGGAGACTCGCATCTCGTGACGTTCTCTCCGCTGGCGGGTGTAGCGATCGTTGCACTGTTCGCCATCGTGTGGTTCGCGCCGAACACGATGGAGCTGCTGTGGCCGTACCGACCGGCGCTGGAGCCGCCGCGCGGCACCTCGCAGGTGCGCGTGCTGCGCGGGACGTGGTCTCCGACGCGGCGCAACGCCATTGTCGTTGGCACGCTCTGTGTCGCGGCGGTGCTGGCGCTCTCCAATCTCAGCCCCTTCATCTACTTCCAGTTCTGACCGATGAGCGGACGCACCTATCTCGGCTGGTTTCTGGCGGTGGTCGCGGCGGCGGTGCTGGCCATCATCGCGTTCAACGCGCTGTCGGATCGCTACATCCTCGGTCATCCGGCGGGGCCGAGCGTGCAGACGGTCTCTGGCTTCGAGCGCGTGCTGAAACCGGCATGGATCGACACGCTCAAGCCCGAGATGGTGTTCGCGGGTTCAAGCCGCATGCGCGAAGGGTTCGATCCGGCGATCATCGATCCAGCGCTGGGCGTGCACAGCTTCAACTACGGCCTCTCGAGCATCACCGCTTACGAAGCGCGACGCCTGCTGCAGGACAGTCTGGCGCAGCCGACGGTGAAGACGATCTTCATGTCGATGGACGCGTTCGGTGGCGGCTCGGCGGCGCAGCCGGTGGGAAGTGGCTTTGACGAGACGCGGCTCGCGGTGACGGCAGACGGCGCGCCGACGCCGCGGCGCGCGCTGTGGCTCGCGACGACGCGCTATCTGAGCGGCGGCGCGTTCGGCATGCATGCGCTGAGTGACTATCTGCTC
The DNA here is from genome assembly GCA_036263395.1 of Rhizomicrobium sp. GTDB lineage: Bacteria > Pseudomonadota > Alphaproteobacteria > Micropepsales > Micropepsaceae > Rhizomicrobium. The sequence continues at coordinate 3,905 of DATAHD010000590.1, forward strand.
GCGCAGCTGAAGCCGGGACAGCCGGCAGCGGAGCGGCCCGATCTGTTCAATGCCTACAGCCGCATGACGTCGGCTGGGTTGCGCAAAGACCTCACCTTCCGCTTCAACCGCACGATGACGCTGACGCCGTGGCAGCGCGGCGAGTTCGATGCAGCACTGGCGGCACTGTGCCCGTGCGATGTGAAAGCGGTGTTCTTCTTCCCGCCCGATCACTTCGCGATGATCGAACGCTACATGGCGAATGACACGGCCGGATTGCTCGCCTTCAAGCGCACCGCGCTCGCCGATGTGCAACGTCACAATGCTCAATGCCGCAGCAAAGTGGCGCTGTTCGATTTCCTGACGCTCAACGCCATCACCGGCGAGAGCATCGGCCCGGATGGTAGCACCGCGCATCTCGACCTCATCCACTTCCGCCCGCCGGTTGGGCTGCGGTTGCTGCACACGATGCTTGGCAAAGGCGAACCGCTCGGTGTCGATCTCGCGATGGCGCCGGATGCCGATGCGCGCATCGAACACTTGCGCGCCGATGTCGCGGCGTGGCGCGCGGCGCATGCATCGCCTGCCGCTGCCAGCCCTGCGAAAGTATCCGGTAGCCATTCGGAGGACTAGCCATGGAACTGGCGAAGCCGCGCGTCGACGTCGGACTCAACACCAACAATCTCGAAGCCCTGCTGGCGTTCTGGCAGAACGAGGCCGGCGCGAAGTTCGACTTTGTGCTGCCGCTGGCGCCGGGCATGAAACAGCATCGTCACGACATCAACGGCTCGGTACTGAAGATCAATCACTACCGCGATCCACTGGCTGACCGCGCACCAAGCGGCTATGCCGAGGTGCTGATCGCACGCGACGGGCTGATGGCGGCCAAGACGCTGCACGATCCGGACGGCAACGCCGTAACGCTGGTGCCGCGCGGTACGCATGGCATCGATCAGATCGGCATCAAGCTGAAGGTGCGCAACATCGCGGCGCATCGCCGGTTCTATACCGACGCGCTCGGCCTGCCGGAGATCGACGCGAAACCGTTCACCGCGTTCAAGGCGGCGGAGACCGTCATCCTTCTGGAAGAAGCCGCCGATGCACCGGCCGAGGCCGCGTTCGACGGCAAGGGCTGGCGCTACATTACGTTCCAGATCTTCAAGGTCGACACCGAGCATGCACAGGTGCTGGCGTCCGGCACCGGCAGCGAAGGCTTCCCGCCCCGCACCCTGGGCGAGACGGCGCGCATCTCGATGGTGCGCGACCCGGACGGCAACTGGATCGAGCTGTCGCAGCGCGCTTCGATCACCGGCTCGCTGACGCCGGGCTAGCTCCAGAACGCGCGCAGACGATCCGCTTCCGCCCGGCCCTGACGCAAACCCGCAGAAGCCACCGACCCGCGACGTGAGCCGTCCATCAGGTTCGGGCCGAACGCTTCGAGGCATTCCTCGTTCGGCGTGATGAGATCGACCTTGGCGCCAGTGGCACGCAGGGCTTCGACTTCATCATCGATGCGCGCGCGCATGAAGTCCGCGCCCACTTTCGAAAGCACCGCAACCGCGATGACACGCTCGTAACCTGTCGCAAGATCGAAGTTGGTCGCCGAGCGCATGCCGCCATCGACATAGCGGCGACCGTTGATGGTGATCGGCGGGAACACCCCGGGGACGGAGCAGCTTGACGCGATGCCGCGGCCAAGGTCGATGCCCGACGTCTCATCCCACACGACGAACCGGCCATCGACCGCATCGACCGCGGTGCAGGCGTAACCAGCGGGCCAGGCCGCATCACCGGAAGCGATATGGCCAAAGCTGCGGATGAAACTTTCCTCCGGCGCCGTCTTCGCGCCAAGGGCGAACGCTCCAATCTCGGCACGCAGCGCGAGCGCCTCGGCCTCGTTCGCCGGACGGCGCGCCATGAACTTCATCAGCGGCGCCAGGTCCGGCGCCGGCGCCCTCGGCTTGTCCGATGGCGCCTTGTCCTTGCGGGCCGCGGCATCGCGCTCCGACTGCTCAATCTGGGCC
>DATAHD010000591.1:0-4578 GCA_036263395.1 Rhizomicrobium sp.
GCTGGCCGTCCTGGTCCTTCTCGCCATTGGGGGCTTCGTTTTTCGGTTCGCTTTCGTCGATGGGGAATTCATCCCCGACGTTCACACCGATCTTCGGCATGTGGTTCTCCCTCGTCTTTGGACATCATCAAAATATCATCAGATAATCCGATTACAAGGGATATTTCATCAAATAATGATGTACCTATATTCTCGCTTATGGATCAATTGGTTATGGAGGCACGACCGTACATGACCATGGTCACTCGCGTTAAACATTACGTTCATGTGAGGTTCAGTCTGGAGACCCGATTGTTCGTCTCGACAGGGGCATTTCGATTCAGGAGCGCTTAATGAGAAAGCTAGTGCAACTTGCGTTTGCGGCTTTGGTGGCGGGCAGCGCTGCCATCGGGTTCACCGCAGCGCCGGCCCAGGCCGGTGTGAGCATTTCGGTCGGCGTCGGCGGACCGCTTTACTACGGGTACGACTATTACCGGTCGTGCCGCTGGTACTTCGACCACGGCTATCCGGCGCCGCGCCGCTGCTACAACGACTATCGCCGCTACTACGGCCGCGGCATCTACATCTATGACGGCTTCGTCTTCCGCGACCGCGCGCACTATCGCTATTGGCATACGCGCAGCGACTATCGCCGCTGGCGCAGCCACGACTGGGGCCGCTGGCGGGACAGCCACCGCGGCCGTGACTGGGACCGTCACCATGACTGGGATCGTCATCACGACCGCGACCGGCGTCATCACTGACCGCCGCGCTTGAGGCAAACGAAGCGCCTGCGTGCCACCCGCACGCAGGCGTTTTCGTTTTCAGTCCTTCGGTGGCGGCGGCTTGCCCTCTTCGAACATCACCATGAACGTCGCCATGTCCCACGCGTTGCGCACGCCGGTGATGGTGAGGGCGACGAAGGCAAGACCGAACAGCTCGAACGCGAAGTCATCGGCGCGCCAGACGAGAATACCGCCAGCCGCGAGCGCCGCGTAACACAAGGTTGGAAACGCCGCGTACCAGAAGCGGTCGATCAGATCGATGTTCATCGGATGGATGCGCGTCCAGATGACGACGCAATAGATCGCGCCCGCGACCCCGCCGATCAGGAAGATGAGCGTCGCCTGCACGATGTCAAGCGTCGGCATCAACAGGATCACCGAGCCCACCAGTACCGAGCCCAGATGCACCGCCGTCGGGGTGATGAAGCCTTTGAGGCCGATCGTCCGCTGCGGGATGTTGGCAGAGAGTGTGGCGACGACGAAGGTCGCACCAAGCACTGCGGCGGCGCCCGCGCCGATGGTCAGGTAAAAGTCGTGCCAAGCCTCCAGCGGCAATTCCATCGGCAAAATCCGTTCGCAGCAATCCCCGCATGGAGTTTGCGCAGGTGCAAAGCGTTTGCCTAGAGCAACCCTTTCAGATCGCGACGGTGAGATGGTCGAGGCCGTGGAAGAACGGCAGCGTGCGCCACACTGGGCGCGCATCGGTCAATCGCAGATCGGGGAAGCGCCGGAACAGCGCAGCGATGGCGATCTGCGCCTCCATACGTGCGAGCGGTGCGCCGATGCAGATGTGCGGTCCGCCGCCGAAACTGACATGCGCATTCGGTTTGCGCGTGATGTCGAAGCGGTCGGGATCGGGAAACGCGTTCGGATCGCGATTGGCCGCGGGTAGCTGCACCGCCACCACTTGCCCCTTGTGCATCGGACAACCCGCGAAGCTGCGGTCGCGATCGAGGATGCGCTGCGTACCGTCCACCGGCGGTTCGAAGCGCAACGCTTCTTCGATGGCGCTCGGCACCAGTGCGGGATTAGCCTTCAGCTTTGCCAGTTCTTCCGGATGGCGCAGCAGCAGCCAGATCGCGTTGCCGATCAGATCGGCCGTCGTCATGTTGCCGCCGGTGAGCAAGGTGGAGAGGTTCACCCGCAGTTCCGCGTCGCTGAGTGCCGCGCCATCCCGCTGTGCAATCACCATATCGGTGATGAGATCGTCGCGCGGATTTACGCGCCGATCCGCGATGGCCGCGTCGAGATAGGCGGAGAATAACTTGCTCGCCTCCAGCATCGCCGCCTCCTGCGCCGTGCTGCGTGACGGATGGAACGACAGCATCATCGCATCGGACCAGGCGCGAAAGCGGTCGAACTCCGCCGTCGCCACGCCAAGAATGGTGCCGATGGCCGCAATCGGAATCGGCGCGGCATAGTCGGTCGCGACATCGAACGTCGCACGTTGCGCCAGCCCGTCCAGCAGCCGCTCGACAATGGCTTCGAGAGTAGGCCGCATTTTCACGACGCGCGCATAGAGCGCGCGCTGCAATGGTCCGCGCACCCGCACATGCTCCGGCCCGTCCATCCATGTCATCGGTGCGTTGCGGTCTGGCCCCTCGCCCTTGAACTGCCGCACCACCGCGCCTTCTTCCGCCAGATCGGGATCGCGCAGCACCTCGGTATCCAAGAGTAGCGCCCGCACATCGGCATAGCGCGTCAGCACGAAGCTCTTGCTCGGCTCGTCGCGATAGGCGGGCGCGTGTTCGCGCAGCATCGCCCATTGTTCATATTTCTGCTGACGGTCGCTCACGGCGGCGTGTCCCTCGTTCGATGAGACGACGCTAGGTCCGGACATTTATTTATGGTACTGAAATCGCCTCATGCAGGATATCGATTTCAATAATATCCGCCGGATGGACGGATCGCTGCTCCTGGTCTTCCATGAGCTGCTGCGGGAAAAACGCGCAACCACGGTGGCGCACCGCCTCGGCCTCAGCCAGTCGGCGATCAGCCACGCCCTCACGCGCCTGCGCGACATCTTCGGCGATCCGCTGTTCGTGCGAAAGCCGCACGGGCTGGAGCCGACGCGACGCGCGCTCGAACTCAAACCGCGCGTCGAAGCGCTGCTACAACTGGCAGACGAAACGCTGGCGCGCGAGCGCAAGTTCGTGCCAGCGGAAAGCAAGCGCCGCTTCCTGCTCACCGCGCCGGAATTCGTCACCGCCCTGATCGGCGCACGCCTTGTCGAGTCGTTCCGCAAGACTGCGCCGCATGCCTCGGTGATCCTGGAATCTGCGCCGCATCAGGCCGCGTTCCAGGCGCTGAAGCGCGGTGAGATCGACGTCGCGCTCGGCCGCTTCGGCACCGTGCCGCCGGGTCTGGTGTCGAGCGTGTTGTTCGAGGACCGCTACTGTATCGTCGCGCGCCGCGGCCATCCGAAGTTCAAAGGCCGCGTCACCGTGGAGGCGTATGAAACGGCCGGCCACATCTTCGCAATCTCCGAAGGTGCGACGGAGGAGGAAGAGAGCAACACCTCCGCCGCCCTGCTCGCCGCCGTGCCGCGCTGGCTCACCGTGCTGGTGATGGTCGCCGCCAGCGACGGCATCGGCACCGTCCCGCTCCGCCTCGCCGAACGACAGGCGAAGATGCTCGGCCTTCAGGTGATCAAGGCGCCGTACCTGCAGAATCGCATCACGGTCTCCGCTGTCCGCCGCGCCGACGTGCGGGATGAAGGGGCCGACTGGTTTCTGGAGCAGATACGCGCGGCGGTGCGCTAGCCCCGCCAACCCCGTTCCTTCTCAATCACGTCGAACGCGTTGTTGATCGTGCTGAGTTTGTCCGTCGCGAGTTTGATGAACTCCTCCGGCACGCCGCGGGCAATCAAACTGTCCGGATGGTTCTCGCGCACCAGGCGGCGATAGGCGCTGCGGATCTCGTTCTCAGTCGCCGTGAACGACACGCCAAGGATCACATACGGATCGGCGGCATCGCGGAAGTGCGAGGCGCGGATGCGACGAAATTCGTTCGGCGCGAAACCGAATATTTCCGCCACCCGCTCGAGGAACTGCGCCTCGCCCGGATGCAGCACGTGATCCGCCTTCGCGATCTCGAACAGGCCGTCCATGATGTCTTCGAGCACGGCGGGATTGCCAGCATACATCCGCGCGATCTGCGTCGCATACGCCTCGTAGCCGGCGGTGTCGCGGCGTGCGAGGTTGAAGACACGGTGCACGTTCGCCTTCTCCGACGGCGGCACACGGAACAGGCGGTCGAACGCCTCGATCTCGTCGCGCGTCACCACGCCGTCGGCCATCGCCATCTTGGCGCTGAGCGCGATCATCGCGATGGTGAACGCCACGCCCGGATCGGACGGCGGCGCCGCCGCGGCGTTGATCAGGCGGTCCAGCAGCACATGCCCGGCCACGGCGCCGAGCACCGCACCGACCGGTCCGCCGACGATCGCGCCGGCCGCCGCACCGCTGATTTTTCCCCAGATGGACATGGACGGGAGCATTAGGGGAAAGTGGGCCGAATTACGACCCGTCTCCGCTTCGCTCTGCGAAGCTACGCCGTGGCAAGCCCGCACACTTGATCGATACGCAATGACCACGCCCGGCAAATGGAATATTTATATCGACCGTGGCGGCACGTTTACCGACGTGGTGGCGGAAGCGCCGGATGGACAGACGCGCACTCTGAAACTTCTGTCACAGAGCGCCGCCTATGACGACGCGGCGCTGGAGGGTATTCGCCGCGCGCTCGGCGTCGCGACCAACGCGGCGATTCCCGGCGAGCGTATAGGCGAGGTGCGCATGGGCACCACGGTCGC
>DATAHD010000592.1:0-12564 GCA_036263395.1 Rhizomicrobium sp.
TGCTTCGATCCGCCACCGCACCTACAAGCCGAAGACCGATCCCGATCTCGGCGCCATCGTGCGTGCGATCGAACTGATCGCCGGCGCCAAGCGGCCGCTGTTCTATACCGGCGGCGGCATCATCAACTCCGGCCCGGAAGCGTCCAAGCTGCTGCGCGAGTTTGCCAAGCTGACCGGCGTGCCCGTGACCTCGACCTTGATGGGCCTCGGCGCGTTCCCCGCGTCCGATCCGCAATGGCTCGGCCTGGTCGGCATGCACGGCACCTATGAAGCCAACAACGCGATGCACGATTGCGATGTGATGGTCTGCCTCGGCGCCCGCTTCGACGACCGCGTCACCGGCAACATCTCGCTGTTCTCGCCGAAATCCAAGAAGATCCATCTCGACATAGATGCCTCGCAGATCAACAAGGCGGTGCGCGTCGACGTGCCGATCGTTGCCGACGCGACCAAGGCGCTGAAAGAGATGCTGCACTTCTGGAAAACCCAGAAGCGCAAGATCGACGAACCGGCCCTGAAAGACTGGTGGAAGCAGATCGACACCTGGCGTGGCCGCAAATCGCTCGCCTTTAAGAACAGCGACAAGCTGATCAAGCCGCAATACGCCGTCGACCGCCTGTTCGAGGCGACCAAGGGCAAGGACACCTACATCACGACCGAAGTCGGTCAGCATCAGATGTGGGCGGCACAGCGTTTCGGCTTCGAACAGCCCAACCGCTGGATGACCTCCGGCGGCCTCGGCACGATGGGCTATGGCCTTCCGGCCGCGGTCGGCGTGCAGATCGCCCATCCCGATGCGCTCGTCATCGACATCGCCGGCGAGGCGAGCGTGCAGATGACGATGCAGGAGATGAGCACCGCCATCCAGTACGACCTGCCGATCAAGATCTTCATCCTGAACAACGAATACATGGGCATGGTGCGCCAGTGGCAGCAGCTGCTGCACGGCGGCCGCTACTCGCATTCGTACAGCGAAGCGCTGCCGGATTTCGTGAAGCTCGCGGAAGCGTTCGGCTGCGTCGGCCTGCGTGCCGAAACGCCGGCCGAACTCGACGGCAAGATTGCGGAGATGATCGCGGTCAAACGCCCGGTGCTGTTCGACTGCCGCGTCGATCCGACCGAGAACTGCTACCCGATGATCCCATCGGGCGCCGCCCACAACGACATGATCCTCTCCGACGCCCAGGAAGAAGCGACCGAAGTGAGCGAAGAAGGAAAGATGCTCGTCTGATGAATATGCAGATCAAACCCACCGAGCGTCACACCATCGCCGTTCTCGTCGACAACGAAGCGGGCGTTCTGGCGCGCGTCATCGGCCTGTTCTCCGGCCGCGGCTACAACATCGAAAGCCTGACTGTCGCCGAGGTCGATCACACCGCGCGCACCAGCCGCGTCACCATCGTGACCTCCGGCACGCCCGAGGTGATCGAGCAGATCGAAGCCCAGCTCGCCCGCCTTGTCGCCGTGCACCGGGTGCAGAACTGGACGACCTCCGCCCCCGGCGTCGAGCGCGAGCTTGCGCTGGTGAAGGTCGCCGGCACCGGCGAGAAGCGCATGGAAGCGATGCGCATGAGCGAAATCTTCCGCGCCCGCGTGGTCGACACGACGCATTCCAGCTTCGTCTTCGAAATCACCGGCGCCCCGTCGAAGATCGACCAATTCATCGACCTGATGCGGCCGCTGGGTTTGGTTGACGTATCGAGAACCGGCGTTGCGGCAATCAGCCGTGGCCCCGAGGCGATGTGAGGCATGCGGCGCAAGCTTTCGACGGAAGAAAGTCTGCGGCGATATATTGAAGGGCGCAAGCTATGGAACGCGTTCGATCCCATCGGGGTCGCTGACGCGGTAGATGACGAGTATGAGTTCTACATAACTCCGAGTTTGCGCTTGGTGAGTGAGGGTAAAGGAGTTGAGGAAGTCGAAGCCTATGTTCAATGGGTCGTTCATGACCGAATGGGCTTCGATAGAACTGAAGAAGGCGATGAAGCGAACCATGCCTTCGCCAAGAAATTCGTGGAATGGTATCTAGCCAGTTGGCCGGGCACCGAAGTTTAGCAAATCGAAGGAACGAAAATGCGCGTCTACTACGATCGGGATGCCGATCTGAACTTCATCAAGAACAAGAAGGTCGCCGTCATCGGCTTTGGCAGCCAGGGCCATGCCCATGCGCTCAACATGCGCGACAGCGGCGTGAAGGACGTCTGCATCGCGGCGCGTCCCGGTGCGTCCGCCGACAAGGCGAAGGCCGCCGGTTTCGACGTGAAGTCCGTCGCCGATGCTGCCAAGTGGGCCGACGTCATGATGATGGTGACGCCCGACGAGCTGCAGGCCGACATCTATAAAGACGACCTCGTCGCCAACATGAAGCAGGGCGCCGCGCTTCTCTTCGCGCACGGCTTCAACGTCCACTTCCGCCTGATCGAGCCGCGCAAGGATCTCGACATCCTGATGGTCGCGCCGAAAGGCCCGGGCCACACGGTGCGCAGCGAGTATCAGAAGGGCGGCGGTGTGCCGTGCCTCATTGCCATCCATCAGGATGCGAGCGGCAATGCGCACGACCTCGGCCTTGCTTATGCCAGCGCCATCGGCGGCGGCCGCGCCGGCGTGATCGAGACGACGTTCAAGGAAGAATGCGAGACCGATCTCTTCGGCGAGCAGTCGGTGCTGTGCGGCGGCCTCGTCGAACTCATCCGTGCCGGCTTCGAAACGCTGGTCGAAGCAGGCTACGCGCCGGAGATGGCGTATTTCGAATGCCTGCACGAAGTGAAGCTGATCGTCGACCTCATCTATGAAGGCGGCATCGCGAACATGAACTACTCGATCTCCAACACCGCCGAGTACGGCGAATACGTCACCGGCCCGCGCATCGTCACCGCCGAAACCAAGGCCGAAATGAAGCGCGTCCTCGACGACATCCAGACCGGCAAATTCGCCCGCGACTGGGTGCTCGAGAACAAGGCGGGGCAGGCGAGCTTCAAGGCGACGCGCGCCAAGCTGGCGGCTCACCAGATCGAAGACGTCGGCGCCAAACTCCGCGCCATGATGCCATGGATCGCCAAAAACAAGCTGGTGGACGTGACGAAGAATTGATTGCGCGACAGCGCAATCATCCCCGGCGAGCCGCGCCTTGGCGCGGCGAGGGAAGGGGATCCATCGTACAGCGATGAATAGCGAGAGCCGCCGAGCAAGAAATTGTTTGGCGGCTTTTCGTTGTGAGGCGCGCCGCTCCAACGCGTCCCTCTATCAACCCAACGGTTGTCATCCCGGATGCAGTGGAGCGTAGCGAAACGGAAGTCCGGGACCCATTCTTCCACAAACGCGAACCCCGAAGTGTCGGCACAATGGATCCCGGACCTCCGCTGCGCTTCGTCCGGGATGACAAGTTTGGTTTGAATAGAAAGCAGCGATGCCCGACGGTGGATGACCAGTTGGTAAGGTGATCCACATAGCCGTGCAAAACCGATTTCCCCTCGCTAAGGTTTTGCATCACGGGGGAATGATATGCGCCGCGCACTGCTCACCGCTTTTCTGTTCGCCACACTCGCCACCTCTGCACACGCCGATCCGCAGACGGCGGCCACTTTGCGCGACAAGGCGCTGACCGATCCCACCGCGTACGATCTGCTCGAATCCCTCACCACCGAGATCGGGCCGCGGCCGGTGGGATCGCCCGCGGCGATGGCGGCGCGCGACTGGGGCATCGCCAAGCTGAAAGCGCTTGGCTTCAAGAACGTCCACGCCGAAGAATTCGCCAAGCCCTCCTGGCATCGCGACGACGAGTCGGCGGAGATCACCGCGCCGCACGCGCAGAAGCTCGCGATCCTCGGCCTCGGCCGTTCCATCTCCACCCCGCCAGAAGGTATCGAGGCGGAGGTCGTCGTTCTGAAATCGCTTGGCGAGTTGATGGCCGCGCCGCCCGATGCGTTCAAGGGCAAGATCGTCGTCGTGAACCAACCGATGGCGCGCACGCAGACCGGCCTTGGCTATGGCGTTGCGGTGCAGGCGCGCAGCGCGGCGTCGGAGGCGGCGAAGCGCGGCGCGGTCGCCTATCTCACGCGCTCCATCGCCACCGGCACGGGCCGCGCCCCGCATACCGGATCGACGCGCTATCGCGATCCGAACTTCCAGATTCCCGCCGCCGCGCTCGGCGTACCTGATGCCGATCTGCTCGCGCGTCTCGCGGCGCGCGGCCCGGTGCGCATGCATCTGAAGCTCCTCAATCACACCGATGCCGACAGCAAGGCGTGGAACGTCTCCGGCGAAATCACCGGCAGCGAAGCCCCGAACGAGGTCATCGTCATCGGCGGGCACATGGACAGCTGGGATCCGGGCACCGGCGCGATCGACGATGGCGCCGGCGTCGCCATCACCACCGCCGCGGCGAAGCTGATCGGCGATCTGAAGAAACATCCGCCCCGCACGATCCGTGTCGTGATGTGGGGCTCCGAAGAGCAGGACGGTTCGGAGAAGGCGTATTACGACGCGCACAAAGACGAGCTCGCCAACATCGTCGCCGCCAGCGAAAGCGATTTCGGCGCCGACAACGTCTACAGCATCCAGCTTCCAACCAATACGCTCACCGATCCGCAGCTGAGCCCGCTCGTCTATCTCCTCGCGCCGCTACACGTCGCGACTTCACCCGAACCGTCGAAGCAAGGTGGCTCCGACATCAGCGGTCTGCAGGTCGCGGGCGTGCCGGTGTTCACCATCAACCAGGACGGCTCCCGCTACTTCGACTACCACCACTCGGCGGATGACACGCTCGCCATCGTCGATCCCGTGCAGCTGAACCAGAACGTCGCGACGTGGGCAACGATGCTCTACATGATCGCAAACAGCGACGTAGATTTCCGCAAAGGCGCGGCACCGCCATCCACTCCAAAATAGCCGCTTGGTGTGAGAAGGTTTTTCACGCGGAGGCGCGGCGAATAAAGAGAGCCGTGGAGTTCATTCCAGCCGCCGTTCACAAGTGCTGACCGCGAGAAAGCCGGCGCGCAACGCGCGCCAACCAACACCCATAGATTGCGCTGAGCTCAGTTATCCCAATCTCCTCCGCATCTCTCTTTTATCCTCCGCGCCTCCGCGCGAACAAAGTGCCGACGCGCACGTTGCTCTAAACAAACAACACGCGTTACCACCATAGCCCCCCCGCGTCCCCTGCGAAAACCTCAGCGACCTCTGCGTTAAAATCTATCGGTGCGCGCAACGAGCTCATGCGGGAGACCATTCGCTTTGACGAAAGCGCGACATCTCGCGGTAGACGCCCCGCACCAATAAATCTACCATCCCAGTCGAGATTACCCGTCGCCTTGCCCGTCAATATAAACATCGTTTATATTGCGGCTAACCCCACCGTTTCGGCCTCCGCATGAACGCCCCCGCCATTTCATCTCCACAAACCGTCGTCGTCATCGGCGGTGGTTTCAGCGGCAGTCTGTTCGCGATGAAGTACGCCGCCGCCAATCCGGCCGCGAACGTCATCGTGATCGAGCGCTCGCGCCGCGTCGGGCGCGGCGTCGCCTATGGTGCGTGTTCGCCGATCCATCTGCTCAATGTGCCCGTCAGCCGCATGGAGATCGGTCTCAAGCCGTCGTTCACCGACTGGCTGCGCGCCCAGCCGCATCTGATCGCGGAGGCGCTCGCCGAGAGCGGCGGCGATCTCTCCGCCGCTTACGTGCCGCGCGAATGCTTCGGCGCCTACATGGAAGAGCAGGTGCTCGCCGCGCTCTCGTCCGATCGCACGCGCGGCGTGACGACGGTGCGCGGCGAGGTCGTGCGTCTGCTCGATTTTCCTGCGCGCGGCGTACTGCTGAACGATGGCCGCGAGATCAAGGCCGACATCGTCGTGCTCGCCACCGGCAACCTGCCGCCCGCGCCACCGCCGTCGCGCGACTCCTGGATTTACGACACGCGCCATTTCATCGGCGATCCGTGGGCGGTCGATGCCTTCGCCGATCTCGATCCCGACGACGACATCGTACTGCTAGGCACCGGTCTCACCATGGTCGACGTCGCGCTGAAGCTCGCGGCCGAAGGTCATCGCGGCACGATGCACGCGATCTCGCGTCGTGGCCTTCAGCCGTTGATGCACGTCGCGGGCGGCACATGGAACGCCTTCCTCAAACCGGCGGAAGAAAAATGGACGCCGCTGTCGCTCGCCCGCAAAATCCGCAAGGAAACGGAACGCGCCGAACAGAGCAACGTCCCATGGCAGCGCGTGATGGACGCCGTTCGCCCCGCCGTCGCGCGAATCTGGCACAGCTGGAGCGAGAAACAGCGCGCCGCGTTCCTGCGCCACCTGCGGCCGCGCTGGGATGTGCATCGCCACCGCATCGCGCCGCGCATCGCCGCAAAGCTCAACGGTCTCGTCTATGCGGGCCGGCTGGAGATGTTCGGCGGCCGCATCGAAAGCTATCGTCCCGCCGGTGATGCCGTCGATGTCGGCGTGCGCGAACGCGGCAAGAGCGAGACGCGCACCATTCGCGCCGCGCATGTCATCAACTGCACCGGCCCGCGCAGCGACATGGGCCGCCTCGCATTCCCGCTGCTCGCCGACATGCGCCGCCGCGGCCTCATCGCGCCCGACCGCCTGTCGCTCGGCATCGACACCGCCGACTGCGCCGCCATCGGCTCGGCCGGCCACACCTCGCCATGGCTCTACGCCCTCGGCCCGCTCACGCGCCCGACATGGTGGGAGATCACCGCCGTGCCGGAGATTAATCTCCAGGTTGATCGCCTGGTGAACACACTCTCCACCCCGCACGGCGCGGGAGGCCCCGCCGGCAAACTCCTCGCCGAAGCCTTCTCCGAACTCGGCACGGGTATCTGATCGGCGGCTCTATATGCTGAGCGATGCGGGCGCGCTGTTACGCGTGCTCTTTCTCGCGATGACGCCCGTCGTGGTGATGGCGGCTGTGATGATCGTCGTGGCCGTGGTCGTCATGACCGTGGCTATGATCGTCATGACCATGGCCGTGGTCGTCGTGGCCATGGTCGTCGTGACCGTGGCCGTGATTGTCATGCCCGTGATCGTCATGACCGTGACCATTGTCGCTGTGGCCATGATCATCGCCATGCCCATGATCGTCGTGGCTGTCGTGACTGTCTTCATGATGCTCATGGCCGTGGTCGCTGTGCCCGTGATCGTCATGCCCATGATCGTCGTGCCCGTGGTTTTCGTGTCCGTGATTATCATGGCCATGGCCATGATCGTCGTGACCGTGACCGTGATCTTCCGGCCCGTGATGCCCGTGCCGATAGTCGTCATGCTCAGGCCCCGCAGCCAGTGCCGGCTCCATCGCCACGATGTCGGTCACCGGCATGGCCACTTCCATCGCATAGCGCCACAGCGCTCGCATGCGCGCCGCCGCAATCGCCGCCAGCAGCACGCCGAAGCCCAGCACGGTGCGATAGATCACGATCAAGAGCGGGAACAGGAAGTTCTGCGTGTTGGCTTCCATCGCCGAAACGCGCAGGTGGAACACCTCCGGAATATCGAGCAGCAGGGCGCCCGCGACCTGATCGCCCGTGAAGCGCCAGATCTCTTCGTTGCTCACCGTGTTGTTTGGAAGCGGCGTCATGTTCTCCGCGAACATCGGCACACCGGCGGCTTCCGCGCGCGCCAGCGCGATGCTGAGCAGCGGCATGGAGATCGTGAACAGGATCAGCCCTACGCGAAGCACCCAGCTGGCGCGATCAATATAGGAAAGCTCGAGCTTTTCTTCTTCCTGGACCGCTGCGGCGACGACACCGGAGATATCTGACGCCAGCCCCGCTTTCTCGTGCAGAAAGTTGCGCATCATCTTCGGCGAAAGACGCATGCCGGCCCACATCGCATGCAGGCAGTCTTTGAAGCCGACGATTGTAATCGCGAGCGCATTGATCAGCAGAAGCAGCGCCAGGACCACCATGTTGCCGGTGTATTGCAGGTCGATGCCCGGTCCGAACTTGCCTGGGAAAAGGGCGCTTGGCAGCGAAGGCTGTTTGGCACTCAGATAAAAGAAGCCGCCAATCAGCAGTGCATTCAGCAGCACCATTCCGATAAAGAGATTCCGTAGAATCTTGCCCTGCAACAGCATGTCCCCGCCCCCGAGTACGCGATACGGGCGGCATATTCAGCAAAGACCGTGACGACTGCTAGCGCCCCAAAGTGGCACAACGGCAGATTCCAATTTTTAACTTTACATAGCGGATTTTGTTCTTGTATGGTACTCAATTGTAGATTTTATTTTCGAGGGTAGTTGATATTTGTTCTGACCAGTTGGGGGTAAAGACCCGGCAGGAGGGGGATACAGCCTCAATTTTTGAAAACAAATGTTCCGGAAAGGGGGAGGTACCCCCGCCATTTTTGCAAACGAATGTTCCGGATGGGGGAGGGGGGCCCCGGTGTTTTTTGAAAACGAGTGGTACAGGGAGGGGGTACCCCCTCAATTTGGCAAAACAACCTCCGAACGATTTTATAGTGAAATCAAATACTTAGAAAAATTACCCGGTCATCCCCAGCTAACGCAGCAAGAAGACTCGCATTTGGCCCGCCGCTGCCCGAGCTTCCCGCCATCGATTTACGGACACCTTCCATGCGACTCGGCACACCCCTTTCCCCCACCGCCACCAAAGTGATGCTCCTCGGATCGGGCGAGCTCGGCAAAGAGGTCGTGATCGAACTCCAGCGCCTGGGTGTCGAGGTGATCGCCGTCGACCGCTACGAAAACGCGCCGGGCCAGCAGGTCGCCCACCGCGCCCACGTCATCAACATGACCGACGCCGCGGCCCTGCGCGCGCTCGTAGAGAAAGAGCGCCCCGACTTCATCGTGCCGGAGATCGAGGCCATCGCCACCGATGAGCTGGTCCGCATCGAGGCCGACAAGCTCGCCATCGTCATTCCCACCGCCTTCGCCGCGCACACCACGATGAACCGCGAACGCATCCGCGTCCTCGCCGCCGAAAAACTCGGCCTGCCGTGTTCGCCCTATGCCTTCGCGTCCTCGCTGGAAGAACTGCAGGCCGCGGTCGATCGCATCGGCTTTCCCTGTTTCGTAAAGCCGGTGATGTCGTCCTCCGGCAAGGGCCAGTCGCGCCTCAAGTCGCAGGCCGATGTTGCCCCCGCGTGGGACAAGGCGCTCACCGCCGGCCGCGTGAAGGAAGCACGTGTCATTATCGAAGGCGAAGTGAAGTTCGACTTCGAGATCACCCAGCTGACGGTGCGCAGCGCCAACGGTACGCACTTCTGCGATCCCATCGGCCATGTGCAGGTGGACGGCGACTATGTCGAAAGCTGGCAACCGCAGGCGATGACCGCCGCCGCCATCGAAAAGTCGCGCGACATGGCGAAGAAGGTCACCGATGCCCTCGGCGGCCGCGGCATCTTCGGTGTCGAGCTGTTCGTAAAAGGCGACGACGTCTGGTTCTCCGAAGTCAGCCCGCGCCCGCACGACACCGGCCTCGTCACGCTGGTCTCGCAATATCAGAGCGAATTCGCACTGCACGCCCGCGCGATTCTGGGCTTGCCGGTCTCGACGGCGCTGAAATCGCCCGGTGCATCGGCCGTCGTCTATGGCGGCATGGAAGCGAAGGGCATCGCCTTCGATGGCGTCGCCGAAGCGCTCGCCGATCCCGATACTGAGCTGCGCCTGTTCGGCAAACCGGAATCGTTCAAGAAGCGCCGCATGGGCGTCGCCCTCGCGCGCGGCACGACAACCGACGACGCCCGCAAGCGTGCCAAGCAAGCGGCGTCGCTCGTCAAGCCGGTGCAGGGCTGAGCGATGCGCGTTCCGGATTCCAACATCGCCGAAATCCGCGAGCGCGGCTTCACGATCGTCGAGAACTTTATCGACAAGGACTCGCTGCGCGCCGCGCAGGATGCGCTGTGGGCGACCTATCCGAAGCCGGAGGATTACTTCGCGGCGCCGGAGAAATACACCGCGTTCAAGAACTCGCAATTCGCCGGCATTCGCCTCTTCCCGTTCGACGCCTGGGCGATCAACCGCCTCTGCATTTATCCGGACCTGATCGACGCGGCCGAGCGCTTCTGCGGCTCGACCGACATCGAACTCTACAAAGGTGAGCTCTGGGCGAAGTATTCCGGCGCCATCAACTACGATCAGATGCATCACCGCGACTATCGCAATCACACGCTCGTGGTCCCGCGCAGCGATGCCCGCGACTCGCAGATGACGACGTTTATTCTGCTGTCCGACATCACGGAGGCCGATGGCCCAACCAAGATCGTGCCGCTGTCCGAAACGCGCGACATTCCGCTGGGCAAAGCGACCACCACCGCGGCCAAGCTCTACGAACGCGAAATCTCGGTGACGGGACCGGCCGGTAGCCTGATGGTCTACAAGACCGACGTGTTCCATCGCGGCTCGAACTTCCTCGGCCCGAACCGCTCGCGTTTCACCATCCTCGTCGACTTTCAGAAACGTGGTCCGCGCTGGCAGGGCAAGATGAGCTGGCCCGATCACGCCGAAAAACCGGCCTTCGAAGAAGCGATCGTCAAGATGACGCCGCGACAGCGCGATCTTTTCGGCTGGCCACCCGCGGGCTGCGACTATTGGGACGACCAAACACTCGGCGATGTCGCGCTACGCTATCCCGGCATCGATCTGGCGCCATACCGGCGTTAGATCGTCATCACCCTGTCGCATCGTGTTGGCAGGTAGAACACACAGTGCGACACGCCATGACCCAGCAAGGCTCCACCTTCGAAACCGTTCGCAATTTTCGCGATTGCGGCGGCTACGCGACCCGCGACGGCCGCATGATGCGCAAGGGTCGCTTGTATCGCTCGGCCCAGTTCAGCGACGCGAACGACGACGACATGGAAGGCCTGAAGGCGCTCGGCATCACCGCCATCGTCGATCTGCGCCGTCCGATGGAGCGCGAGAAATATCCCAGCCGCCGCTGGCAGAACTTCGACGCGCATGTCGTGGAACATCCCGGCATCGACGGCATGGCCTTGCCGCCGCATCTCGCCGCCTTCGCCGACGCCGGCTCGAGCGGCGCCGCCGCGCACGACGCAATGCTGCAGATCTATCGCAGCTTTCCGAACGACCGGATGATCGGCGAGCTCTATCGTGACTTCTTCCGCGTGTTGTCCGAGACCGATGGCGCGGTGCTGATCCACTGCGCAGCCGGCAAGGATCGCACCGGCCTCGGCGTTGCGCTGGTCCAGCATGTGGTCGGCGTGCAGCACGATGACATCATCGAGAACTATCTCCAAACCAACGACAGCAACCTCATCACCCCGATCACCATCGCCGGCATGCGCGCCAACTCCGAACGCGAAGGCCGCCCCTTCACCGACGACGCGATCATGGCCGTGCTGCGCGTCAGCACCGACTACCTCGACGCCGCGCTGGATGTGATCGAGAAGGAACATGGCGGCATCGACGCGTATCTGGCGAACACAGTGGGTGTTACGTCGGAGCAGCGAGATAAAATCGTGGCAAAGTTGGTGGCTTAAACCTCTCTCCCATTTAGTCCGTCATGGCCGGTCGACCCGTAGCGAAGCGAAGGGCGTACCGGCCATCCATTGCCTCGATGGTCAAGAGTGAGCCTCGCTAGTTACACATCGAGGCAATGGATCACCGGGATGGCCTACGCTGCGCTCCGGCTCACCCGGTGATGACGGCTTAAGGTGAGAAGATGGAATTCACTTCTTGATCTGCTCCTCAACCCATGCCGCTGCTTGCTCTGGCGTGCGCTTGTCGGTTTCGCGGTCCACCATCAGGTTCGCCTGCTGCATCGTCTTGAGATCGACCGCGCCGATCAGCGGCTTCAGCGCCGCCAGGAACTTGTCGTCCTTCGCGCGCTGCGGCGACACCAGCAGCACCGCATCGTAAGGCGGCAACGCACCTTTCGGATCGCTCAGGATCTTCAGATTGTACTCCGCAATCCGCCCGTCGCTGGAGAAAGCAGAGATCACATCCACGTCGCCAGCTGTCACCGCGCGGTACATGAAGTTCGGCTGGAACACCTGCTGCTTGGCGAAGCTGAGCCCATACGCTTTCACCACCGCGCGCCATTCGGGACGCTGGAATATCTCGAAGTCGCCGCCGATCTTCAGCCGCGGTGCATAGGCCGCAAGGTCGGCCAGCGAGTTGATGTGCAACGCATCCGCTTTGTCCTTGCGCATCACGAAGGCATAGGCGTTCTCGAACCCGATCGGCCCGACATAGCCGATGCCGTGCTTGTCCTTCAGCCACGCGCCCATCTGCTTCAGGACCTGCTCGCGCCCCGGCGTGTCGGTGCGCTTCATGTCATCGGCCCACACGGTGCCGGAGTAATCGACATACGCATCGACATCGCCCGCCGCGAGCGCGTTGAAGATGACGACCGAGCCGAGCCCGTCGCGCCGCTTGGTGTCGAACCCAGCGGCACGCAGCCGCTTCGCCATCATCTCACTCAGTGTGTACTGCTCGTCGAAGCCCTTGTTGCCGATGATCACCGGCTTGTCCGGTCCGCCCATCAACGGCGCGAGGCTCGCGATCACGACCACCGCAACACCGGCCAGCGCCACGATGAACTTCGGTCGCGACTGATCGGCAAAGCTGTCCTCGATCA
>DATAHD010000593.1:0-2084 GCA_036263395.1 Rhizomicrobium sp.
CATCCTCTACAACAATGCCGGCATCGGCTTCTCCGCCAAGGCGCGGATGGGCGTGGAGATGACGGACACGGTGAGTTGCACCGAAGAGGATTGGGACCGCATCCTCGCCATCAACCTGACCGGCGTGTTCCTGATGTGCAAATACGGCATTCCGATGCTGATGGAGCGCGGCAAGGGCGTCGTGATCAACACGGCGTCGATAGCGGCGCTGCGCGGCGGGCCGAGTGCGCATGCCTATACGGCGACGAAAGGCGGCGTCGTGGCGCTGACCCGCTCGCTGGCCGCGACGTATGGCCAGAAGGGCGTGCGCGCGAATGCGATCCTGCCGGGCGTGATCGACACCGACATGATCCACGACACGATGCTGACGTCGAACACCATCCGCGATGCGATCAGCCAGCGCACGCCGGTCGGCCGCATCGGCACGGCGGACGACATCGCTCAGCTGGCGCTGTATCTGGCGAGCGATGCGTCGGGCTTTGTGACCGGACAGGCGATTGCGATCGATGGCGGGATGACCGCGTAACGGAGGCACAGCATGGACAAGCCGGACAACCGCACGCCGCTGCCGCCCCCGACGCGCGACATCGAGCAGGCGAAGCGCGATCTGGATGCGTTCGGTCTCTGCCTGATCGACGGCGCGCTGGAAGGCGAGCGGCTGACACGGCTGCGCGAGCGGCTCTATTCGGCGGCGGCGGACGACGCGCGGCTGCGAGCGCGCTCGGCACAGGGTGACTACGACACCACGAACCAGCGGGTTTGGGGATTGCTGAACCGCGGGCAGGAGTTTGTCGATTTGGCGGAAGATCCGACGAGCGTCGAGCTCCTGAAGCACATGCTGAGCTGGCCGTTCCTGCTGTCGAGCATGTCGGCCAATATCGCCGGGCCGTCGCACAACGGCATGATGATCCATGCCGATCAGATCTTCGTGCCGCAGCCGTGGCCTGAGAAACCGCAGGGCGCCAACTGTTTCTGGCTGGTGGATGATTTCACCGAGGAGAACGGCGGCACCGAGATTGCCGTCGCGAGCCATCGCTTCAACCGGATGCCAGAGCCGGGTGAAGCGGAGCCGATGTTTGTGCCGCTGGTCGCCAAGGCCGGAACGATGGGCGTGATGGATTCGCGCGTGTGGCATCGCACCGGGATCAACCGCACCAAGGATCAGCGCCGCGCCGGTATCTTCTGGTGGAACACCACGCAGATCTATCGCACGCAGGAGAACTGGTTCCTCTCGCTCAATCCGCTGGTGCGCCAGGGCGCATCGGAGCAGCTGCTGTGGATGCTCGGTTACAAGACCGACACGATGGTGTTCGGGCATGTGAACGGGCTGGATCCGCTTTGACATTGGAGTTTGCCGTATGAAGTTTCATTGGTTCGCGGAGGTCACGTATCCGGAGCTGCCGCTGACGCCGCAGCCGGGACATTCCGCATGGGTGACGCCGGACTGGAAGCTGGTCGATCCGGTAAAGGTCGGCGAGACGTACCGCATGTTCATCCGGCTGATGCAGCAGGCGGACCGCGACGGGTTCGACGGGCTGGCGGTCAATGAGCATCACCAGACGCCGTTCGCGATGACGCCGTCGCCCAACCTGCTCGCGGCATCGGTCGCCAGCAGCACGGAGAACGCGGCGATCCTGATCATCGGCGACAGCCTTGCGCTCTATAACCCGCCGCAGCGCATCGCCGAGGAGATGGCGTATCTCGACTGCGTGTCGGGCGGGCGCGTGATTGCGGGGTTTGTGTTCGGCACGCCGATGGATTCGGTGTTCGCCTACGGCAATCCGCCGGTGGAGCTGCGCGACCGCTTCCATGAGGCGCGCAAGCTGATCCTGCGCGCGTGGGAAGAAGACAAGCCGTTCGCCTTCAACGGCAAGTACAACCAGTTGCGCTATGTGAACGTGTGGCCGAAGCCGATCCAGAAGCGGCCGCCGATCTGGGTGCCAGGATCGGGCAGCGTGGAGACGTGGGATCTGGTGATCGAGGAGAGCTATTGCTACGGCCACCTGTCGTTCTCCGGCCTCTATTCCGCCAAGCCGATGGTCGATGCGTATTGGGAATACTGCGCCAAGAAGGGCGGCGACATG
>DATAHD010000594.1:0-3638 GCA_036263395.1 Rhizomicrobium sp.
CGCTGCGGTGGCGTGTTCGACGTCGCGACCACGACGACACCAAGTTCGAACAACTCGTTGAACAGCCGCCCCAGCACCATGGCATCTGCAATGTCGGTGACCTGGAACTCGTCGAAGCAGAGCAAAACGGCTTCCTGGGCAATCTGTTTTGCGACCGGTGGAATCGGATCGTTGCTGCCAGGCTTTTCGCGCTCGGCAAAGATGCGCGCATGCGTCTCGACCATGAAGGCATTGAAGTGCACCCGCCGCTTCACCGGCACCGGCGCACTCTCGAAGAACAGATCCATCAGCAGCGACTTGCCGCGCCCGACGTCGCCCCACATATAAACGCCGCGCGGCGCCGGCTTGGCGAAGATCGTCCAGCGGCCTGGCCGATAGGAGCGCAAGCCGTCGGCCAGCACCGCAAGCCGCTTCACCGCCGCGGCCTGTCCCGCGTCGGTCTTCAGCTCACCCTTGCCGACCAGCGTCTTGTAGCGATCCTCGATGGCCATCTAGCGCGGTACGATCGCCCAGTAATCGAAGTCCAGGATCACGTTGTCCGGATACTTGCCGCTCGCGTCCTTGTCCGGGAAGCCCTCGCACGGCAGGTTCTTGGTCGCCACCAGACGCAGGCGCAGCGCACCGCAATCCTTGCGGATCTCCGCCTTGTCGATCACCTCGCTCCACGCGAACACCGTGTCGCCCGCGAACAGCGGGTTCACATGCCGCCCGCCATTGATGCCGGCGATCAGCACCGCATTGGCCAGACCGTTATACGACAGCGCCCGCGCCAGGCTGATGACATGGCCGCCATAGATCAGACGCTTGCCGAAGCGGCCCTTGCTCTCGCTGAACTGGTTGAAGTGCACCTTGGCGGTGTTCTGGTACAGCCGCGTCGCCAGCATGTGGTCAGACTCTTCCACCGTCACGCCGTCGACATGATCGATCTTCTCGCCGATCTCATAGTCCTTGAAGAAGAACTTGCTGCCCGATTGTCCGGTGTCGAACAGCGTGTCGAAGCGGATCGTCATCGGCAGGCGCAGCGAACTCGCCGGCACATGATCCGCCAGCTCCGGCACATGCGCCTCGCCGACCGGCGCTTCCGGATCGCGCTTGCGCACCATCACCCAGCGCACATAGCTCAGCACCTGCTCGTCATGATCGTCGATACCGGTGGTGCGGACATAGACGACGCCGGTCTGCTTGTTGGAGTTCTCCTTGAGGCCGATGACTTCGCTCTGCGCCCGCAAGGTGACGTTCGGATAGATGTGCTTTGTGAAGCGCCCTTCGGCATAGCCAAGATTGGCGACCGCATTTAGCGAGATCTCCGGCACCGACTTGCCGAACACCGTGTGAAACACCAACAGGTCGTCCAGCGGGCTCTCCTTGAACCCAAGCCCACGGGCAAAGCTGTCCGCCGACTGCAGCACGAAGCGCGAGCCGAAGATCGCGTGGTAGAGCGAGGCGTCGCCCTCCGTCAGCGTCCGCGGCGTGGCATGCACCAGTTTCTGGTGCAGCTTGAAGTCCTCGAAGTAGTTGCCCGGATTGGTCTTGCTCGTCATCGCCCCGCCCTCGATCCGCCTTTAGCCAGCTATTTAACCTTGGGCCGCAATGGCATCGGCCATCGCCACCGTCTGCCGCGCGATCTCCGCATGCAGCAGTTCGACCATGCGGCCGTCCACCTTGATCGCGCCTTTGCCCTTGTTCTCCGGCAGGTCGAACGCCGCAATCACCTTGCGCGCGTCTTCCACCTCGGCCGGCGACGGTGCGAACACCTCGTTGCAGGCATCGAGCTGCGACGGATGGATCAGCGTCTTGCCATCGAACCCGAACGACCGGCCCTGCTTGCAAATGGCATAGAAGCCATCCGTGTTCTGGATGTCGTTATAGACGCCGTCGAGCGCCACCAGCTTGTTGTGCCGCGCCGCCGCGACGCTGAGACCCAGCGCCGCCGCCAGGTTCAGGCGATCCGGCGTGTGCTGTCCGCGCACTTCCTTGATGATGTCGTTGGTGCCCATCACGAAGCAGGCAAGCCGTCCGCCCGCCGCCGCGATCGCCGCGACCTGCAGGATCGCCAGCGGCGTCTCGATCATCGCCCAGATCGCGATCTTGGGATCGGCACTATGTTTCTTGAACCGCTCTTCGACCGCGGCGAGATCGGCCGGCGAGGAAATCTTCGGCACCAGAATGGCGTCCGGCTTCACCGCGATCGCGGCCTCGAGGTCGGCCTCGCCCCACGGCGTCGAAAGCCCGTTCACCCGGATGACGATCTCGCGCTTGCCGAACCCGCCGGCCTTCACCGCGTCGCAAACCTGCTGCCGCGCCACGTCCTTGGCGTCCGGCGCCACAGCATCCTCAAGGTCCAGGATCAGCGCATCGGCGGCCAAAGTCCTGGCCTTCTCCATGGCGCGGGCGTTGGAGCCGGGCATATAGAGCACCGAGCGGCGCGGGCGGATGGTCGTCATAGAAACCCTCGAGTATTGGTCTGCCGCTATTATGCCCCTGCCTGGGGCCGCCCAAAGCCCGGCTTATCGCCGCGCCGCATAACGCGCCCGCACCGCCGCGCGATAGGCCTCGACATCGCCCCGCGCCAGAAGCCAACCGGACCAGCGCTTCATCACCTTGGCCATCACTTCAGGTGGAATGCCAAGCTGTGCATGCGCCACGCCGCCGTTCACGCTCTCGTGGTATTCGGCGATCAGCCCGTCCTTGAGCACGAACCGGCTCGTTCCGTCGATCACGATCTCCCGGCCCAGATACGCCGGTACCTTGGAGATGAAGGTCGACAGCGACCAGGCATAGCCGATCGTCCCGTTCGTCACCGGATCGAAGAACTGCCAGTCATACTCATCGGCATCGCGGTGAAAGAGGTTGACCAGCATGTCCGCGATACTCTCGCGCCCCGTATGCGGCCCATAGATGTAGTCGTAATAGACACCATCCGGCGTGAAGCACTCGCTCAGCGCCTTACCGTCACCAGCCGTCGCCGCCGCCGAGAAGCGCGCCACCAACGCGGCGAATTCCGTCGGCGTCATTCCAGCCCCTCGACCAGCACGATCTCGCCATCCGCCACCGGCGCGCGGAACGTCCGCGCATGCTGGTACTCCGGCGAGTGGTAGCAGGCGCTCGCCGCGTCCAGGCTCTCGAATTCGATGATCACATTGCGTGCCCGGCCGACGCCTTCGGCCATCTCGGTCTTGCCGCCGCGCGCCAGAAACTTGGCGCCATATTTGCGGAACGCTGCGCTGGCCGCCTCGACATACTTCTTGTATTCCTCGGGATCGCGAACATCGACCCGCGCTATCCAATAGCCCTTCGCCATCTCACGCCGCCGATTTCAGGAGTTTGCGATTGATCAGGCTCTCGGCGATCTGCACCGCGTTGAGCGCCGCGCCTTTGCGCAGGTTGTCGGCCACGATCCACATATTCAGGCCGAACTCTCCCGTCGGGTCCTTGCGGATGCGGCTGACGAACGTCCCGTCCTCACCGGCGCATTCGATCGGCGTGACATAGCCGCCGTCCTCGCGCTTATCGACCACAAGAACGCCCGGCGCCGCGCGCAAGAGCGAACGCGCCTTGTCGGCCGTAATCGGCCGCTCGAACTCGATGTTCACGCTCTCGGCATGGCCGATGAACACCGGCACGCGCACGCAGGTCGC